>DATFWK010000154.1:0-9035 GCA_035259345.1 Miltoncostaeaceae bacterium
CGCCGGGATGGGAGGACCGCGGCACCACGCTCGACGAGCTCGTGGGGGAGCACCTGCCCAAGGCGGTCGCCCGAATGGAGCGCGCCGGGGCGGGCGGTGAGTACACGCTCTTCGGCTACTGCATGGGCGGCACGATGGCCGCGATGCACGCGGCGCTGCGGCCGGACGGGCTGCGGAACCTGGTCGCGCTGACGGCACCGATCGACTTTGCCGACGCGGGCGTGCTCTCGCTCTGGACGGATCCGCGCAACCTGGACGCCGAGCGCGTCGCGCGGGGCCTCGGCAACGTGCCCGGCCAGCTCATCGACTTCGGCAACAAGATGCTCCGCCCGGGGCCGAACTTCGTCGGCACCTACGCGACGATGTGGGAGCGCCTTATCGCCGGCCGGGACATGAGCTCCTGGCTGGCGATGCACAAGTGGGTGAACGACGGCGTGCCGTTCCCGGGCGCGGCCTTCGCCCAGTGGATCCGGGACTACTACCAGGAGAACCGCCTGGTCCGCGGCGAGGTGACGATCGGCGGCGCGCCGGTGGACCTCGCGCGGATCAAAGCGCCGCTCCTCGTCATCGCCGGCGCCCGGGACCACATCGTCCCGCCCGCGACGGCGAAGCCGCTCGTCGACCTCGTGTCGAGCGAGGATCGGGAGTACCTCGAGCTTCCGGCCGGCCACGTCGGCCTGCTGGCCGGCTCCGGCGCCCAGGCGTCGCTGTGGCCGAGGGTCACCGACTGGCTCGACGTCCGATCCGATTGACACGCTGACGGAGCAGGACCCACGCGCCGGCAGCGGGCCGGGGCGCACCGATGAGAAAGGACTCCAGATGACCAGATCGCAGACCGGGCCGGGCGGGACGGAGCAGCCGGACGGGCCCATCGAGCTCCTGTGGGGGCGCGCGAACCCGGCGATGTCCGGCTGGTACGACGCGGTGGACTCCTGGAGCAAGGCATGGGCGGGCCTCTTCCTGCGCGCCTGGCCCCTCGTGGCCGCAGCCGAGGGCGACCCGGCGGGCGCGCCCGTCGGTGAGCCGGTCCGCGAGCCGCCCCCGCCATTCCGCACCCACCCGGCGGGGAAGACCATCGCCCAGCTCGCGGTCGGCGACAACGCGAGCATCACGCAGGTCATCACCCAGGCCGACATCGACGCGTTCGCCCGCCTCTCCGGCGACGACAACCCGGCCCACGTCGACGCGGAGTGGGCGGCGTCCTCGCGCCTCGGCGCACGGGTGGCCCACGGCATGTTCACCGGCAGCCTCATCTCGGCAGTGCTCGGCACCAAGCTGCCCGGGCCGGGGAGCATCTACATGTCGCAGACGCTGCGGTGGGTGGCCCCGGTGTACGCGGGCGACGAGCTGACGGCGACGGCCACGGTCGCGGAGATCCAGGCGGACAAGGGGCGGGTCGTGCTCGACACCGTCGTCACCCGCGACGGCGAGCCGGTCCTGACCGGCCAGGCCCTCGTCATGCCGCCTCCGGCGCCCGCCCCGAAGCGACGCTCCGCCAAGCCGGCCAACGGGCGCGCGACGAGGCGCAAGGCGTGACGCGACGCGGCCGCGCCACGGGACGCCGCGGACAGCGGTCGCGGTAGGGTGGGGGAAGCATGGCTTCGGAGCTTGCGGAGCAGGTCGCGCTGGTCACGGGCGGCGTGCGCGGGATCGGCCTCGCCATCTCGCGGGCGCTGATGGCAGAGGGCGCGCGCGTCGCGGCGGGCTTCTCCCGCAACGGGCCCGCCGCCGAGTCGTTCATCGACAGCTACGCCGACCGCGGCGCGACCATCCACCAGGGCACGATCGAGGACCACGCCGACTGCGAGCGCGTCGTGGGCGAGGTGATCGAGCGCCACGGGCGCCTCGACATCCTCGTGAACAACGCAGGCATCACGATGGACCGCACGGTCCGCAGGATGACGCCGGAGGAGTGGGACCACGTCATCCGGGTCAACCTCAACGGCGCCTTCTACATGTGCCGCGCCGCGATCCCGCACATGGTCGACCGCGGATACGGGCGCATCGTGAACATGAGCTCCGTCGTCGGCGAGACCGGGAACGTCGGGCAGGCGAACTACGCGGCCTCCAAGTCGGGCCAGTTCGGCCTGACGATGAGCCTCGCCCTGGAGCTCGCCAACAAAGGCATCACCGTGAACTGCGTGGCGCCGGGCTTCATCGAGACGGACATGACCGACGCGGTGCCGTCCGAGATCATGCAGCGGGTCGTCGAGACGATCCCGATGCGCCGCCTCGGGCAGCCCGATGAGGTGGCGCGCGTCGTCAACTTCCTGGCGAAGCCGGCCTCGAGCTACATCACGGGCCAGATCTACTCGATCAACGGCGGCCTCAACATGTGACCGCGCGGCCGCACCGGCCGCGCCGCGACGAAGGACGAACGCGAATGACACCTGACGATCCCATCCAGGATGTGGACCCGCTCGGCTTCGGGGAGGCCTGGGCCAAGACCGCCACGGCGGCGCTCCAGAACTCCGAGGGCGTCGCACGGGCGTGGACCCGCTACCTCGACGGGCTGATGCAGGCCTCCGCGGCCGCCGCCGCCCGAGCTCGCGGCGAGGAGGCGCCGGGGCCGGCGCAGCCCGGCCGGCGGGACCGGCGCTTCGGCGACCCGGCGTGGGAGGAGAACCCGGCGCTGTTCGCGCTGCTCCAGGGCTACCTGCTCTCCGGGCGGCTGGTCGCCGACGTGCTGGACGTCTCGCGGGTGGACGAGGTGACCGACCAGCGCATGGCCTTCCTCGCAGACATCGTGATGGACGCCCTCGCGCCCACGAACTACTTCTGGACCAACCCAGCGGCGGTCAAGCGGGCGTTCGACACCGGCGGCGCGAGCGTCGTGCGGGGCATGCAGAACTTCCTGGACGACGTGCGCGACAACCAGGGGATGCCGCGCCAGATCGACCCGGACACGTTCGTGGTCGGCCGGGACCTCGCGGTCACCCCCGGGAAGGTCGTCTTCCGCAACGACCTGATGGAGCTGATCCAGTACGCGCCGCAGACCGAGACGGTCTACGCGACGCCGCTGCTCATGAGCCCGCCCTGGATCAACAAGTACTACATCATGGACCTGGCGCCGGGGCGGAGCTTCGTGGAGTGGGCCGTGAAGCACGGGCACACGGTCTTCGCGATCAGCTACCACAACCCGGACGCCGCCGACCGCGACGTCAGCCTCGACGACTACCTGCTGAGCGGGCCGATCGCGGCGCTGGACGTGATCCGCGACATCACCAAGGCGGAGCGGGCCAACATCGTCGGGCTCTGCCTCGGCGGCACGCTCACGGCCGCGCTCGAGGCCTACCTCGCCTCGGCGGGGGAGGACCGCATCTCGTCCGCGACGCTGCTCAACACGCTCGTCGACTTCAGCCGCCCCGGGCGCCTCGGCGCGTTCACGGACCGGGCCTCGGTCGAGCGGCTCGAGAAGCGGATGAACGAGCGCGGGTTCCTCGAGGCCTCGGAGATGATGGGCATCTTCACGTTCATGCGCTCCAACGACCTCGTCTGGAACTACGCGGTCAACAACTGGCTGCTGGGCGAGCAGCCGCAGCCGTTCGACATCCTCGCCTGGAACGGTGACAGCACCCGCATGCCGGCAAACATGCACTCCTTCTACCTGCGCTCGTGCTACCTCGGGAACGAGCTTGCGAAGGGCACGATGGAGCTGGCCGGGACGCGCCTCGACCTGACCGAGATCCGCGCCGACCACTACGTCGTCGGCGCCATCGAGGACCACATCGCGCCGTGGGAGGGCAGCTACGCGACCACACAGGTGATGCCGAACGCCGACGTCCGCTACGTCCAGAGCTCGTCCGGCCACATCGCCGGCATCGTCAACCCGCCGAGCGCGAAGGCGTGGTTCCGGACGGCGCCCGTCCGCCCCGCGGACCCGAAGGAGTGGCTCGAGGCCTCGGTGCGGCACGAGGGCTCCTGGTGGGAGGACTGGGCCGAGTGGATCGGACAGCGCTCCGGGGAGCAGGTGAAGCCGCCGAAGATGGGCAGCCGCACGCACAAGCCGGTGGGCGCCGCGCCGGGCACCTACGTGCTCGAGAAGTAGCCGGCGGGCGTCCCTGACGGGATCGAGAGCCGCTTGTCAAAGTACGCGGTGCGTACTATAGTACGCGACAGCAGCGAATCGATCACCAAGCACAGGAGAGCCTGATGCCCACGCCCATCACCGAGTACATCGTCGCCTCGCAGGACCGCGCCCTCGCCGCGATCCGCCAGAGCCAGTCGGCCACCGTCGACTTCGTCGAGAGCTGGGCCAAGTCCGTCGAGTCGGCCAGCGCCGAGCTTCCCGCGATCCCGGTGCCGAAGGCCTTCCCGTCGGCGGAGGAGTTCGTCCAGACCTACTTCGACTTCTACGGCAAGCTGCTCGCCGCCCAGCGCGAGTTCGCGCAGCGCCTCGTGACGGCGGCCGCGCCGGCCGTGAAGACGGCTCCGGTCGAGGTCCCCGCCTAGACTGGCGCCATGGCGGCCCAGGATCCCCTGACCGGACAGGTCGAGGCCCTCGGTCGCTTCATCCATGCGCAACGCAAGCTCGCGGGGCTCTCGCTCCGCGAGCTCGCGGCGTTGACGGAGCTTTCCAACGCGTACCTGAGCCAGCTCGAGCGCGGCCTGCACCAGCCCTCGATGCGGGTCATCGGGCAGGTCGCGCGCGCGTTCGGGATGCCGGCCGAGACGTTCCTGCGCCAGTCGGGGATGCTCGGCGCCGAGCCCCCGGCGGCCGCGGGCGCCGGGGCGGCCGGGCCCGAGGCGGGCGACGAGCCGGTCTCGGCCGAGGACGCGATTCGGGCCGACCCGCGCCTCACCGATGCCCAGCGGGAGGCCCTGCTCGCCGTCTACCGCAGCTTCTCGGACCGGCGGGCCCCGGGCGAAGCGACCTGACGCCCGGCCCGGCGCCGCGGGCGATCGTGCCTAGCCGAACGCCTGGCGGACGTCGTCCGACGACGGCGAGTGGGCGGGCGGCGGGAACCACTCCGCGACGTCGACCGGCCCGGCCGGCTCCCGGACCACGATCGCCGGGTCGATGCGGATAACGCCGTAGCCGGCAACGGCGCCGGCGCCGAAGCCCGGCGCGAAGACCCGCATCGGCCGGTCGATGACCCCGTCGGCGACGGCGTCGAAGATCGCGATCGGGATGCTCGCCGCCGACACGTTGCCGACGCGGTCGATGTTGAAGTACATCCGCTCGGGGTCGAGCCCGGCCTCGCCGCCCAGCTCCTCGACCATCGTCCGGTTCGCCTGGTGGGGGACGACGAGGTCGATCGCGTCGACCAGGTGGCCGTCGTTCCCGTCCGTCGGGTTCGGCAGCCGGTTGAGCTCGCCCATCATCTGGATGAGGTAGCGCTTCACGAGCGCCTTGACCTCGGGGCCCCACACGGTCACGTCGTTGTCGAACTCGGGGTTCGGCCAGATGATCGAGTTGACCTCGCTCACGGGCCCGCTGGCGTAGGTCTGCAGCACCTCGATGTCGGGCTCCTCGCCGGCCGCCCCCGGGGCGATCACGACGGCGGCGGCCCCGTCGCCGAAGATCATGCGCGAGGGGCGGACGTTGCCGATCTTGTCCGAGAACTTCTCGGCGAGCACCAAGAGCACCGGCCGGCGCACGTCCTGCAGCATCCGCGTGGCCTCGGCCATGCCGTACGGGAAGCCGGCGCACGCGGCGACGAGGTCGAACGAGGCGTGCGTCTGGTACATGCCGAGCTGCCCGGAGAGCCACGTGGCGACGGAGGGCAGCAGGCGCGTGCTCGTGCACGAGCAGAAGATCACGCCGCCGATCTCCTCCGGCCTGCGCCCGGCGCCCGCGAGCGCCGCCGCCGCGGCCGAGAGCGAGATGTCCTCGAGGCCGCGCTCGGTGTAGAGGCGGGCCTCGATGCCGGTCTTGTCGCTGATGTCGTCCGCGCTCATGGGCGACCAGCTGTAGGCGCTGTTTCGGATCACGTCCTCGTTGGTGCAGACCCACTCGCCCTTCGCGACGGCGAGGGCCTCGAGTCTGGGCGGGATCGCGAACCGCTCGCGGACGATGACCGGCGGCACGGGCTCCGCGGGCGGGACGGGCGCGGCCACGGCGCTCGGTCGTGGGCGCTCCCGGTGGCCCTCCTTCACGTGGCGGATGAACTCGAGCACGTCGCGGTTGCGCGGCACGAACAGCACGACGAACTCGTCGTCGCCGACGCGGGACGGGTGCTCGAGCCGCGTGTCGGCCCGGTTCCACGGGTACTGGTTGTGCAGCACCATCGCCATGCGGTGCAGCGCCTCGAGCTCCGGCACGCTCTCAGAGCAGTCGAGGATCTCCTGGAAGCCGAAGACCGGGTAGTCCGGCTGCAGCGAGGAGATGCAGTAGGTCAGGGCGTGCGGATCCTCGAGCGACTCGGCCACGGTCCGCTTGATCGCCCGGATCTCCGAGGCGTGGTGGAGCTTGTTGCGGTAGACGTCGAAGAGGACGCGGTAGATCGCGTCCTCGGCCTCGGCGTCCCAGGCGGCCGGCAGCTCGTCGTAGCAGGCGGCCACCGCGGCCACCTTGCGGTCGCCGTCCACCCACGGCGTCAGCGACGGCAGGAAGATGTCCGAGCGCCGGCGCGGCACGTCCCGCCAGCGCATCGGGCGCTTGTCGTACATCGTCATCGCGTAGCGGTTGGTCCAGAAGAGGTTCAGGGCCACGTCCCGCATCAGGTCGTAGCGCGACGTGTAGCTGCTCGTGGCGACCTTCTCGAGGATGTCCGTGCCGGTCGGCGCCTTGGACTCGAAGTCCCGGCGCACGACGGCCGACAGCTGCTCCTCGGTCTCCAGGCAGCTGAAGTCCAGCTCCGCCAGGAAGTTGGACGGAAAGACCAGGCGGCCGTGCCGATTGACGACGAAGGGCTTGCTCACGCGTGCCGGTTCCCTTGGCGACGACTCCGGGCAACGGTACCGAATGGCGCTTCTCGGAGGGTAGGGTCCGTGTCCTCTTAGGTGCGGGCCGCCCCGTAGCCACCGCTCCGCCAGACGGGCTAGCGTCGTTCGACCCATGCAAAGCCGCATCGCGATCGTCAATCGCAGCGAGCCGGCCCGGCGCCTCATCCACGCGGCCCGCGAGCTGAATCACGAGCGCGGATGGCGGATCACGACCATCGCGCTGCATACCGAGGACGAGCGCCGCGCGACGTTCGTCCGCGAGGCGGACGAGGCGGTGCTCATCGGGACGCCCGGCGGCGGCAACCCGTACCTCGACCACGCCGAGCTGGCGCGCGCCCTTCGCAGCGGCCGGGCCGACGCGGTGTGGGTCGGCTGGGGCTTCGTCGCCGAGGACGCGGCGTTCGTCGAGCTCTGCGACCGGCTCGGGGTGACCTTCGTCGGGCCGCCCGCGGACGTCATGCGGGCCCTCGGCGACAAGATCGCCGCGAAGCAGCTCGCCGAGCGGGTCGGCGTGCCGGTCGCCGCCTGGAGCGGCGGGCCGGTGGAGACGACGGAGGAGGCTGTCCGCCACGCCGGCGAGATCGGCTATCCGCTCATGATCAAGGCGGCCGCGGGTGGGGGAGGGCGCGGCATCCGCATCGTCCGCTCGGAGGCGGAGCTGCTGCCGGCGCTCGCGCGGGCGCGCGAGGAGGGCCGGCGGTCCTTCGGCGACGCGACGGTGCTGATGGAGCGGCTGGTGGAGGGCGCGCGCCACGTCGAGGTGCAGGTGATCGGCGACCACCACGGCAACGGCTGGGCGCTGGGCGTGCGCGACTGCTCCGTTCAGCGGCGCAGCCAGAAGCTCATCGAGGAGTCCTCGTCACCGGCGCTCACGCGGGAGCAGGACCGGGAGCTGCGGCAGTCGGCGCTCGACCTGGTGCTGGCCGCCGGCTACCGCAACGCCGGCACGGTCGAGTTCCTCTACCAGCCCGAGGACCGCGCGTTCGCCTTCCTCGAGGTCAACACGCGCCTGCAGGTCGAGCACCCGGTGACCGAGATGGCGACCGGGGTCGACCTGGTGAAGCTGCAGCTGCACGTGGCCTTCGGCGGGCGCCTGGAGGGGGACCCGCCGGACGAGCGCGGGCACGCGATCGAGGCGCGGCTGAACGCCGAGGACCCGGACCGGGGCTTCGCCCCCGCGCCCGGGACCGTCGAGCTCATGTCGCTGCCGACCGGGCCCGGCATCCGCGTGGACACCGGCATCGGCGAGGGCGACCGCATCCCGCCGGAGTACGACTCGATGATCGCCAAGGTCATCGCCTGGGGCGCGGATCGCGACGAGGCGCGCGCGCGCCTGCGGCGGGCGCTCGAGGAGATGGCCGTCGTGGTGCGCGGCGGCGCGACCAACCGCTCGTTCCTGATCGAGCTGTTGGGACGGCCGGAGGTGGTCGGGGGCACGGCCCACACCGCCTGGCTCGACGGCCCGGCCCTGTCCGAGCTCAGCTCCGGGCGGAACGCCGACGTGGCGATCGTCGCGGCGGCGATCGAGTCGGCCGACGCCGCGGAGGCGGTCGAGCGGGAGCAGTTCTACGCGAGCGCGCGACGAGGCCGCCCCAAGGCGAGCCACCAGGTGGCCCGGCAGGTGGAGCTCCGCCACCGCGGCGAGGCCTACCGGCTGTCCGTCGCCCGCACCGGCCCGCAGGCCTACCGCGTGACGGTGCCGGAGGGCACGCTCGACGTGGCCGTCGAGCGGCTCGGCCGCTTCGCCTCGCGCCTTCAGGTCGACGGGCGCACCCACCGCGTCACCTCGATCTTCTCGGCGCCGGACCACCTCGTCGAGGTGGACGGGGCCGCGCACCGGGTGTCGCTGGACGAGGGAGGGCTCATCCGCGCCCCGGCGCCGGCGCTCGTCGTCGCCCTGGCCGTCGCCCCTGGCGACGAGGTCGAGGCCGGCGCGCCGGTGGTGGTGCTCGAGAGCATGAAGATGGAGACGACCGTGACCGCGCCGTTCACGGGCGTCGTGGCGGAGGTGCTGACGGCCGGCAACGTCCAGGTCGACGCGGGTGCGCCGCTCGTCCGCATCGAGGCGGTCTCGGCCGGAGCGGAGGACGGCGCGGGCGGATCGCGCGTCAGCTTCGAGCCGCCGGCGGAGGCTGGAACGGCCGGCC
>DATFWK010000155.1:0-4781 GCA_035259345.1 Miltoncostaeaceae bacterium
CCGGCGCCGGCCGCCCCGGCCGGGGTCGACTCTGTCCCCTTCTCGGTCCGCTCCACGTGCCTCCGTCGCCGGCGTCTCGATGGAGGGTATTCTCGCCCGCGGCCCGTAGTCGTCGCAGGTCGTCACGGGGAGCGCCGCCCCGGTTGCAAGGCCCGCGTGGTGAGCCGCACCGGGGGCGGTCTGCTTACATGGCACGATGAGACGGGTGCCCCGGTCGATGCTGCGTTTTGGCGGCGTGCTGGGCGTGGTCGTCGCGGCGGCGTGGGTTGCCGCCCCCGGGGGCCACGGGACTGCGCGGGCGGCCGTTCCGCGGGCCGGCACTTACCTCGTGACCGAGTACTTTCCGGTGCCGGAGCAGTGGTTCAAGGGCGCGCCCGTCGCGGCGAAGGGCCTGCCGGGCCGCCACGCCCAGGACTTCCTCTGGTCGCCGACCGGGCTCTCGATGGAGTTCGACGGCGTGCTTCGGGACGGCACACGGGTGCACTTCGCCAACGACGAGGGGATCGCCTGGGTCAACCGGAACGGCAACGCGACCAGGCCGCAGCCCAACGGCGGCTGGTCGAACGGCAGCCCGGTCTGGCGGGACGTCGGATGGCGGAACTCGAACGGCCAGCCGACCTTCCCGCTGGCCCGCGGCGGCTGGTCGAACGGCCGCGGCGTGCTGCGCGAGCCGTCGCCGCTCGAGTTCGCGCGCGGGCCGTCGGAGCCGTTCCTGCGCTACTGGCACACGGCGGCCGTCGACCCGAGCGTCATCCCGATCGGCTCGCGCATCTACGTCCCGCGCTTCCGGAACGCCCCGAACCACGGCTGGTTCGTCGCCCAGGACGTTGGCCACACGATCATCGACCACCAGATCGACCTCTACGTCCCGCCCCCGCGGAGCGCCGACCCCGACCTCGAGTTCGCGGGCAGGCTCAGGGCCGAGGTGTACCCACCGCGTGGGAGCGACTGACCGTGGGCGCCCGCACGCTCCCCGTCCGGGCGAGCTTGCCCCAGCCCAGCCGGCTGCCGCGGAGCGCCCGCCCGAGTGCCCGGAGCACGGTCCAGTACATGAGCTGGCGGTAGGCGAACCGCTGGAGCGGCAGCGTCAGCACCGGCCATGCCCGCTCGCCCTCCATGCGGAAGGCGACCACCGACAGCGCCATCTCCGCGCCGGTCGCGATCGCGAACCAGGTGAGCGCCAACGTCCAGCCTCCTGAGACGAGCGCCAGGAGGACGATCAGGTCGACCGCAGGCGCGAGCGGCGACAGGACGACCTGGTAGAGCCACGCGAAGGGCAGCGCCAGCCAGCCCAGCGCGCCGTCCCGCCGGCGGAAGAGCGCGCCGCGGTTCAGCCAGAGGACCTGGAACGTCCCGAACGTCCAGCGCAGCCGCTGCCGCGCCAGCCCGCGGAGCGCCTCCGGCGCCTCGGTCCACGCGACGGCGTCCGGCTCGTAGGCGATCCGCCACCCGGCCCGGCGGAGCGTGATCGTCAGGTCGCAGTCCTCGGCGAGCGTCCGACCGGAGTAGCCGCCGACGGCGAGCAGCGCCGATCGGCGCCACGCTCCGATCGCCCCGGGCACGACCGTGATGGCGTTGAGCTTCGCGTACGCCCGCCGATCGAGGTTGAAGCCGGTCACGTACTCCACGTGCTGCCAGGTCGTGAGGAGCGTATGGCGGTTTCCGACCTTGGCCGTTCCGGAGACGGCCCCGACGTCCGGCTCGGTGAACCACCGGGCGAGGCGGGCGACCGCGTGCGGGTCGAGCACCGTGTCCGCGTCGATCGCGACGACCACGCCATCGCGGGCGGCGGCGACGCCACGGTTGAGCGCGGCCCACTTGCCCGAGTTCGCCTGACGGAGCACCCGGACGCCGGCCCGCTCGGCCACCTCCGCGGTCCGGTCGGTCGAGCCGTCGTCTATCACGATCACCTCCGGCCGGCCGCCGACCTGCGCGAGGAGGGAGTCGAGCGTCGTGCCGATCGTGGCCTCCTCGTTGTAGGCCGGGACAAGCACGGTGGTCGCCGGTGCCGGGCCGGGCCGGGGCGCCGGGCGCGAGCGGCGGTGCCAGAGCGCGAGGGCCACGATCACCAGGGTGCGCAGCGCGAGCAGCGCGAGGACGCTGATCCCGATCCTCACGACCCACTTGACGGCCAGGAACCAGGCGATCAGCGTCCACGCCACCACGCGCGAGCGCCAGAGCGCGATCCCCTGCTCGGGCGGCATCACAGCGTCCCTGCTCACGCCAAGGAGGTCGGGCACGGAGACGATCCGGTACCCGCGCGCCCGGAGCGCCCTCACGATCCGCGGCACGGCCGCGACGGTCTCCGCCCGGTTCCCGCCGCCGTCGTGGAGGAGCACGACGTCGCCGTGGGAGGCCTCCGCCAGGACGCTGCGGACGATCGCGCCCGTGCCGTGCCGCAGGTAGTCCTGGGAGTCGATCGAGGCGCCGACGGGGGTCTGCCCCAGCCGCTGGGCGATCAGCAGGGGCTTCACCGGGCCGGGGGTCAGCGGCGCGACGTCCGCCGCGTACGGCTCGCGGAAGAGTCGCGGCACCCTGCCCGTGATCCCCGCGATGACCCTCGCGGTCGTCGCGATCTCGAGCCGCGCGCGAAACGCCGAGACCGTCGGCAGCTCGGGGTGGGTGAACGTGTGGTCGCCGACGGTGAAGCCGTCCGCCACCTCTTGCGCGACCAGGCTGGGGTGCATCGCCGCGTTCTTGCCGATCACGAAGAAGGTCGCCGGCACCCGCAGGCGCCCGAGCTCGCTGAGGATCTTCGGCGTCCACTCCGGGCTCGGGCCGTCGTCGAAGGTGAGCGCGATGCGCTTGCCGCCGCCGCCCCCGCTTCGCACGAGCGTCCACGGCTGCGGGAGTGACGTGAAGCGCTCGCCGCGCAGGCCGGGCGAGACGACCCGGGTCCCGGTGCGGGCCGCGCTCGCGTGGATGATGTCCCCGTTCCCGAGCAGCCGGACGGTGGTGGCCGGCGCGATGGCGGCGAGCGCCGCGGGCTGCGGGGAGCGGCTCGCGAGCACCGTCCAAATGCCGGCGTCCTCCCCGCCCAGGTGCCAGAGGGCGATCGGCTGGTCGGCCGGGAGCCCGCGCAGGTCATGGGCGAGGGAGAGGGCGTCCGCGAACCAGACGGTTCGGTCGCCGACGCGGAACCACGGCTCCGCGGCCGCGCTGGACCACTGGGGCATGGCATGCCAGGAGGACGCGATCAGGAGCGCGTCCGTCGCGTCGAGCGGGACCGGCGGGCGTCGCCCGCGCCATGCGTACCCGTAGGTCGGAAGGCCGACGACGAGCCGCCCCCACCCGACCAGGCCCGCGGCATCGGCGACGCGGGCCCGGATCCACGACGCCGCCGCCACCGGGCCGGCCGCGCCGGCGCTCGCGTGCTGGTCGTATGCCATGAGCAGCACGCGCCCCTCCCGCCCGAGCGCTGGGAGGTCGTACGCAGGGCCGGGTGGAGCGGGAACATCGACCGAGACCTCGCGGCCCGGGCCGAGAGCCCGGCGCAGCGCCGCCGCGAACGCCACGAGGGGGACCCGATCCCGCGCGGGCAGCCCCTCGAGATCGACGTTGATCCCGTCCCAGCCGTTGGTGGCGGCCGCCACCGCCAGGTCGGCGGCCAGGCCGCGCCGAAGTCGCCCGGAGCGCAGCACCCGATCGGCGAGCGACGAGCGCCACGTCTTCTGAAAGTTGCTCAGGACCGGATCGATCCTGACCCCGGACCGGCGGGCCAGCCGCTCGAGCCCGTGCGGCACGTCGTCGGTGACGCGGCCGGCGCCCTGCATGGTGAGCCCGCTCGGCAGGAGCACCGAGATCTGGCCTGCGTGGTGTCGAAACGACACGAGCGATGCCTGGTCCCAGGGCACGAAGAACGCCCAGACCGGTCGCGTGGACCGGGTGGTCACGGCATTCGCCGGTATCGACAGGAGCGCGAGCACGCCGAGCCCTGCCGCGGCGACGGCCAGGAGCCGCCCGACCGTCGGCCCCCACCGCGGCGACGCGGGAAGCTCAAGCACGGCGGCCGTGAACCGGCGATCTCGCTGTGATCACGAGCCGGTGGTCTGCGGGGTGCAGCGCACGATCCAGCCTGGAGGGCGTCATGCTCGAGGCCACCAGGGCCAGCCAGAGCAGGGCGGCGAGGGCCGATGCGACCACCACGCCGGTGACGATGCGCCGCCGCCGCGGCCCGGCCGAGAACACCTGCCGCTCGGCGGGGCGCTCGGCGAGCGGGGCCGGGGCTCCCACCTCGGCGCGCGGCGAGCCGATCGGCCGCCACACGCCTCGCGCATGCGTCGTCATCTTTCCTCGTTCCGGCGTGACCGGGGACTCATGGTGGCCTTCGCCCGATGAGAGGATCGTGAGAGGCCGCTGGGAGCCTCGGCCGCGGCACGGTCCCTCTCCGGCCCGGTCGGGGACCATGCCGCTGTGCCTTGCAGGTAGGATCGCGCCGGTGCGCCGGGAAGGCTGGTCGGCAACCGACCATGGACGCCTTCGCCGACTTCTTCCCCTCGCTCCTCGTCGTGGCCGTGCTGCTCTTGGCGGCGCTGGCCGCGGAGCCGCTCGCGCAGCGCATCGGCCTGCCGGGGCCGGCGAGCTTCCTGGCGGTCGGCATCGTGGCCGGGCTCGCCGACATCGGGCCGGTCGGGGACCTCGGCGCCCTCCGCCTCGAGGAGATCGGCGCCATCGCGCTCTACGCCATCCTCTTCCAGGGCGGGCTCTCGACCGGCTTCGCCGCCTGGCGGTCGCAGGCGCGACCCATCGTCCTCCTCGGCCTGCCGGGCACCGCGGCCACG
>DATFWK010000156.1:0-2799 GCA_035259345.1 Miltoncostaeaceae bacterium
ATCGACGCGGCCGCGGCCGCGCCCTGATCAGGCGGCCGCGCCGACCGCGAGCAGCAGGCCGTTCCCGGACGGGTCGCGGATCAGGACGCCGTCCTCGCGTGCCTCCGGCTCCTGGCCGCCTGCGGCGCGCGCGAGGACCCGCTCGCGCGCCTCGGCGCTCGGCAGCACGATGGTCGCGTGGCGCAGCGACGCGCTGCCCGCCGGCGCCGGCGGCGCGCCCAGGCTGTTCCACGTGTTCGCGCCGACGTGGTGGTGGTAGCCGCCCGCCGAGAGGAACGCCGCCTGCCTGCCGTAGTTGGCCATCAGGTCGAAGCCGATCACGTCGCGGTAGAAGCCGATCGCCTCGGGCACGTCGGCCACCTGCAGGTGCACGTGGCCCATGTCCGTGCCGGGCGGCAGGCCCTCGAACGGCTCGGTCGCCGGGTCCTCGAGCTCGCGCAGGAGGTCGTCGACGTCGAGCGGGAGCGTCGTCATGCGCTCGACCTTGCCGTCCCAGACCTCGCGCGGGCGATCGCGGTAGATCTCGATCCCGTGGTCGTCCGGGTCCTGCATGTAGATCGCCTCGCTCACGAAGTGCTCGGACAGCCCCGTGAGGGCGACGCGGTCGCGGGCGGCATGCGCCAGCCAGCCTGCGAGGCTCGGCCGGTCCGGCACCCGCAGGGCGAAGTGGAAGAGGCCGGTGTGATGACGGGCCGGCCGGGCGCCCGGGAGCTCGGTGAGGACGAGGAGCTCCCGATCCCCGGCCCCCAGCGAGGCCCGACTCCCCGACCGCTCGATCTCGCGCAGCCCGATGGCCGAGCCGTAGTAGGCGAGCGAGCGGTCGAGGTCGGACACCGTCAGGTGGACCGGGCCGACGGTGGTCGCCGGGTCGATCCCGGCGCCGCGGCGGTCCGAGGTGTCCGTGGCCATGGTTTTCCTTCCCGCTACGCCGCCTGCTGCGCGGCGAGCACGGTCGAGAGGTCGAGGGCGATCTTGATGCGGTCGCCCACGAGCACCCCGCCGGTCTCGAGCGCCTGGTTCCAGGTCATACCGTAATCCTTGCGGCTGATCTCGCCGTTGAGCTCGAGCGCGAGCCGCTCGTTCCCGTACGGATCCGCGCCGGACCCGAGGACCTCGCCCTCGAGCACGACCTCGCGCGTGGCGCCGTGGATGGTCAGGTCGCCCACGATCCGCAGCCGCCGGCCCCCGACGGGCTCGACGCTCGTGGACTGGAAGGTGATCTCGGGGTAGGTCGCCGCGTCGAAGAAGTCCGGGGAGCGCAGGTGCTCGTCGCGCTTCTGCTCGCCCGTGTCGATGCTCGTCGCCTCGATGACGCCAGTCGCGTGGATCTCGCCGTCCTCGGCGACCTCGACGGCTCCCTCGAACCGGTCGAACCGACCGCGGACCGTCGCGATCATCATGTGCTTCACCGAGAACCCGATGGTCGAGTGGCTCGGGTCGATGTGCCAGGTGCCGACCGGGAGAACGGCCTGCTGCTCAGTCGTTGACATTGTTGCGAGCTCCTTCGTCGCGATAGGATCTTGTGGCCAACTTCTCAGAAGTCGCTTCCAAAAAGTCTGTCGCTACACTATCGAAAGCAATGGCGAAGTCAAGCCCCCTCTCCGACCCCGCTGCCCTGGAGCCGTCGCCGTCGTGCGCCCAGCTCGAGCTCTGCGACAGCTCGAGCCACGCCTTCGAGCTGCTCGGCAAGCGGTGGACCGGCCTGATCGTCGACCTGCTGCTCCAGCGGCCTGCCCGGTTCAGCGAGCTGGCCCGTGCCGTGCCCAGGCTGTCGGAGCGTGTGCTCGCCGAGCGTCTGCGTGAGCTCGAGCAGGCCGGCATCGTGGAGCGCTGCGTCGCGCCGGGGCCGCCGATCAGCGTCACCTACACGCTCACGGAGGTCGGCCGGGACCTCGAGCCCGCGATGGAGGCCCTCAAGGCGTGGGCCCTGAAGCACCCGCGGCGGCCCGCACGAGCGCAGGACGCCGCCTGAGCCGGTCGCCCGGGCCGTGAGCGACGGCGCGATACGGGCCGCCGTGATCGGCTACGGGCTCGCCGGCGCCGTCTTCCACGCTCCGGTGATCGCCTCCGTGCCCGGCATGGAGGTCGCGGCGATCGTCGCCCGCGACCCCGGGCGGCGGGGTCAGGCGGCGCGCGACTTCCCGGCCGCCGCGCTGCTGGAGCGGGTGGACGAGGTCTGGGAGCGGGCGGACGCCTTCGACCTGGTCGTGGTCGCAACCCCGAATCGTGCCCACGTGCCCATCGGCCTCGCCGCGGTCGCGGCCGGGCTGCCGGTGGTCGTCGACAAGCCGCTGGCCGGGACGGCCGGCGCAGCGCGGAGCCTGGTCGAGGCCGCGGCGGCGGCCGGCGTGCTGCTCACGGTCTTCCAGAACCGCCGCTACGACGGCGACTTCCTCACCCTGCGCGGCCTCCTGGCCTCCGGCGCGCTCGGGTGGGTGCGTCGCTTCGAGTCACGCTACGAGCGCTGGCGGCCTGATGTCGGCGGCGGCTGGCGCGAGCTGGCCGAGCCCGAGGAGGGAGGCGGCGTGCTGCTCGACCTCGGGAGCCACCTCGTCGACCAGGCGCTCGTGCTCTTCGGGCCGGCGGCCGCCGTCTACGCCGAGGTCGACACCCGCCGCCCGGCGGCACGGGTCGACGACGACGTGTTCGTCGCGATCGCCCACGCCTCCGGCGTGCGCTCGCACCTGTGGATGAGCCTCACCGCGGCGAGCCTGGGCCCACGCATGCGCGTGCTCGCCGAGGACGCCGCCTACGTCAAGTACGGCCTCGACGTCCAGGAGGACGCGCTCGTGGCGGGGG
>DATFWK010000157.1:0-8886 GCA_035259345.1 Miltoncostaeaceae bacterium
ACGGTGATCGGGGGGCGCTACGAGCTTCGGCGCATCATCGGCACGGGCGGCATGGCGCGGGTCTGGCTCGGCTACGACCGCCTGCTCGACCGCGAGGTCGCGGTCAAGATCCTCGCCGAGCGCTACGCGGCCGACCCGGACTTCGTCGAGCGCTTCCGACGCGAGGCCTCCGCCGCCGCCGGCCTCCAGCACCCGAACATCGTCGCGGTCTTCGACCGGGGCGAGACGGACGGCAGCTACTACATCGTGATGGAGCAGCTGCCCGGGCCCGACCTGAAGGACATCATCAGGCGGCGCGGGCACCTCACGCCGCGCGAGGCCGTCGACGCGGCGCAGCAGGTGCTGGCCGCGCTCGGCGCCGCCCACCGGCGCAACGTGATCCACCGCGACATCAAGCCGCAGAACGTGCTGCTGGCGGAGGACGGGCACCTCAAGGTCACGGACTTCGGCATCGCCCGGGCCGGCGAGGAGACCGGCATCACCGACGCCAAGTCGGTGATCGGGACCGCCCAGTACCTCTCGCCCGAGCAGGCCCGCGGCGAGGACGTCACCGCCGCGAGCGACTGCTACGCGGTCGGCGTGATGCTCTATGAGATGCTGACCGGGCGCGTCCCCTTCGACGGCGACCGACCGGTCGCGGTGGCGATGCGCCAGATCAACGAGCCGCCGGTCCCGCCGCGCACGTTCATGCCGGACATCCCGCCGCAGCTCGAGGAGATCGTGCTGAAGGCGCTAGCGAAGCGGCCGGCGAACCGCTACCGGACGTCCGAGGAGCTCGCCCGGGCGCTGGCGGCCGTGCGCCCGAGCCTGCCCGGCCCGGAGACGGCCACCGCCGCGCTGCCCCTGGGTGCGGAGACCGCCGGGGCGACGCTGATAATGGGGTCGCCGACCGGCACCATGCTCGGCGGGCCGCCGACCGGGCCGACCGGAGTCGTCCCGCCTCCGCCCCGACAGCCCACCCGACCAACGGCTATGCCCCCGTCCCGACCGCGCCGCCGAGCGCCGATCATCATCGCGATCGTCCTCGTGCTGCTCCTGGCCGGGGGGGCGGCCGCGTACTTCCTGCTCAACCCGAGCTCGACCGCCCAGGTGGTCGTGCCGGAGGTCGCCGGCCAGGAGGCGGCAACGGCCGGCGCGACGCTGAGCGCCAAGGGCTTCCAGGTCTCGCCACGGGCGGCGGCCTCCGACAAGGTCGACGCGGGCCTGGCGATCCGGACGAACCCGGCCGGCGGCCAGAAGGCCGACAAGGGCTCCCAGGTGATCCTGATCGTGAGCAACGGGCCCAGCACGGCACCTGTGCCCACCGTGGACGACGGCAAGAGCCTCGAGGAGGCCGTCGCGCTGCTCCAGCAGCAGGGCTTCAAGGCGACCACCACGCGCGACTTCAGCGACACGGTGGACAAGGGGAACGTCATCAGCCAGGACCCGCCGGGCGGGACGTCGCAGAAGAAGTCCGACCCGGTGAAGCTCGTCGTCAGCAAGGGCCCTGAGCCGGTCGACGTGCCGAGCCTGCTCTTGCTCTCCCAGGACCAGGCGGGCCAGGCCCTCGCCGACAAGGGCCTCACGGTGGGAACGGTCTCCACGCGGGAGACGAGCAAGCGCGCGCCGGGCACCGTGCTCGCGCAGGACCCGACCGCCGGGACGAGCCTCGCCAAGGGCGACTCGGTCGACATCACGGTGGCCAAGGCCCCGCCGGTGACCACGGTCCAGATGCCGAACGTGATCGGCCAGGACATCCGCTCGGCGCGGCGCAAGCTCGTCGCGCTCGGGTTCCCGGAGCCCGCGGGCTCCTCGCGCCCGAGCAACGAGCCCGAGGGAACGGTGATCGAGACGGACCCGCCGCCGGGCGCCCAGTTCGACCCCACCAAGACCAGCATCTCGCTGATCTACAGCGCCGGGCCGAACCTGCCGACGGCGCCCTCGACCGGCGGCACGACGGTGCCGCTGCCGGGGCCGGACGGCTCGCAGCCATGAGCAGGCCGACGGTCGCCGTCCTCATGGGCGGCCGCTCGAGCGAGCACGAGGTGTCGCTCGCGTCCGGCGACAGCATCGCCGCCGCGGTGGATCCGGACCGCTACGAGCTCGTGCGCGTCGTGATCGCGCGTGACGGCGGGTGGAGCGTGGAGGGCGACCGGGTGGCGCTGGTTCCGGCCGAGGGCTGCGGGACGCTGCTCTCGCTGAACGGCGGGGCGCCGCGGCGCGTCGACGTGGTTTTCCCCGCGCTTCACGGGCCGTTCGGCGAGGACGGCACCGTGCAGGGCCTCTGCGAGACGCTCGGCGTGCCCTACGTCGGCGCCGGGGTCACCGCCTCGGCGCTCGCGATGGACAAGGCGCTCTTCAAGACGTTCCTCCGCGACGCCGGCATCCCGACCCCGGAATCGGTGACGGTCGAGGCCGCGGCATGGGCGCGGGATCCCGCGACGGCCCGCGGCGCGGTCGAGCGGGAGCTCGGCTATCCGGTCTTCGTGAAGCCGGCCCGCCTCGGCTCGAGCGTCGGCATCAGCCGCGTCGACGGCGCCGAGGCGCTGGACGCCGCCGTCGAGCTGGCGCTCGCGCACGATCCCAAGGTGCTGGTCGAGCGCTGCGTCGTGGGCCGGGAGGTCGAGATCGGGGTGCTCGGGAACGGCGATGACCTGCTGGTGTCCCCGCCGGGCGAGATCACCTACGCGAGCGGCTGGTACGACTACGAGACCAAGTACCTGCCGGACCGGATGCGGCTGGTCGTCCCGGCGGACCTGCCCGAGGAGGTCACCCGGCGCATCGCGGAGCTCGCACGACGGGCCTTCGTGGCGATCGGCTGCTCTGGAATGGCGCGGGTGGACTACTTCGTCGAGGACGGCGTGCCGCTGGTCTCCGAGCTCAACACGATCCCGGGCTTCACGCCCACGAGCGTCTACGCGAAGCTCTTCGAGGCCGGCGGCGTGCCCTACGGCGAGCTGGTCGGCCGCCTGATCGAGCTGGGCCGCGATGCGGCGGCCGAGCGCGCCCGCTACCGCGCCTAGGCAGCACACGGTGCCGCCGCGGCGGATCGGGGTCGTGGCCGACAGCCACGTCGGCGAGTACCTCGACGCGCTGCCCCCGGCGGTCTTCGACGCCCTCGCGGGCTGCGAGCTGGTCCTCCACGCCGGCGACATCTCGGTGCCCCGGGTGCTCGACGAGCTGGCCCGGATCGCGCCGGTGGTCGCGGTCCGCGGCGATCACGACCGCCTCGGCGACCTGGCCCTGCCGGAGACGGCGGTGGTCTCGTTCGGCGAGCTGCGGATCGGGCTCGTCCACGGGAAGCGGGCGCTCGCGATCGACAGCGCGGTGATCACCGCGCACGTGCTGGCGGGCCGGCGCATCGGCTGGCGCGCCGGGCTCCACCAGGCGCTCGTGCGGCGCATGGGGCCGGTCGACTGCATCGTCTACGGCCACTGGCACGAGCCGGCGCTCGAGCGGGTCGGGCGGACGCTCGTGTTCTCGCCCGGCGCCGTCTGCCCGTGGGGAAGCCTCGAGGGCGGGCGCCCGATGGGCCGCGGGCTCCAGGGCCTCGCCGACTGGGGCGTTCGCCGCTACCGGCGCCAGCTCGGCGCCGACGCGATGCGCCCGAGCGTCGGGGTGCTCGAGCTCAGCGGGTCGGGGATCGCCGCGCGGGTCGTGCCGCTCGACGGGAGCGCGGGTGCGCCCGGTCGAAGTCGGCCCGAAGGTGCGCCGCCGTGACGTGCGTGTAGATCTCAGTCGTCACGGGGCTCGCGTGGCCGAGGTGGGCCTGCACGTAGCGGATGTCGATGCCGGACTGGATGAGGTGCGTGCCGCACGAGTGGCGCAGGGCGTGCGGGAACACGCGCTGCCCCTCGGCGAGGACCCCGGCCCGCCGGGCCACGTCCTGCACGATCCGCCAGACGTCCGCCCGGCCGATGCGCCGCCCGCGCGCGCCCAGGAAGACCGCGTCGGCATCGCGGTGGCGAGCCTGGTCCGGGCGGGGGCGCCTGTCGCGGGCGCGAAGCTCCGGCCGTCCCACCGCCAGGTAGGCGAGGAGCGCCTGCCGGGCCATGGCCGGCACGGCCACCGCGCGGTCGCGCCCGCCCTTGCCGTGGACGATCACGAAGGGGTCCTCGGCGTCGTCCAGGTGGCAGTCCGACATGTCGAGACCGGCCGCCTCGCTGGCCCGCAGCCCCAGCCCGTAGAGGGTCTCGATGAGGGCGTGGGTGCGGGCGCCGAGCGGCCCCGTGAGCGCGGCCGCCCCGTCGCACATCGCGCGCACCTGCGCCTGGTCGAGCGCGACGATCTCCCGCTCCCGCCCCGGCCCGGCGACCGACGGCGCGGCCAGGTCGGCCACCGGGCTCTGGAGCGCGAATGCCCGCGCCCACCAGCGGCAGAAGGAGCGGACCGCGGCGACCCGCCGCCGCCGGCTGGCCGGCCTGCCCTCGAGCCCGTCCCGCCAGTCCCGCCACCAGGCAGCCGGGACCGCGGCGAGCGCGACGGCGGCCTCGCGCGCCTGCGGGTCCTCCTCGATGCCGAATGCAGGCGCCGGGCGCTCCTGGGGGCCGATGCCGAGCGCGCCGGCGAGCGCGCGCAGGTCCCGCTCGTAGGCGCCCCTCGTGTTGGGGCTGCCCTTGCTCGCGAGGAAGCCCGCCACCAGGTGCCAGTAGCCCTCGGCCGGGACGCTCATCCGCGCGGATGCCCCCGCCGGAGCGCGCCCTGCATCGCCCGGGTCGTCACGCCCGTGTAGCGCTGCGTCGTCGCCAGGCTCGAGTGGCCGAGCACCTCCTGCACCACGCGCAGGTGCGCGCCGCCCGTCCCGTCCGGCCCCTCGAGCAGGTGCGTGCCCGCGGCGTGGCGCAGGAGATGCGGCCCGCCCGCCCGGCCGGCCCGGCGCAGCTCGCGGGCGACGATGCGGTAGACGGTGCTGCCGTCGAGCGGACGGCCGCGGCGCGAGACGAACAGGTGCGCCCGGCCGGCGGGCGCGAAGACGCCTGGCGAGACCAGGCGCGGCCGCCCGTCGGCCAGCCACGCCCTGAGCGCGTCGATGGCCGGCTCGGTGAGCGGCACGGTACGCGCCTTCCCGCCCTTGCCCACCACGCGCAGCGTCTCGTGCTCGAAGTCGACCGCCGACAGGACGAGGTCGCACGCCTCCTGGCGCCGCAGCCCGCTGCCGTAGAGCACCTCGAGCAGCGCCCGGTCGCGAAGCGCCAGCGCCCGCGCCACACGCCGGTCGTCACCCGTCCCCGGATCGAGGCCGTCGAGGAGCGCCGCCGCGTCGGACTGCGAGAGCCGCGGGATGGTGGGCTGCACGACCCGCGGCGCCTGGACGAGGTCCGCCGGCGAGCGGTTCGGCGGGAAGTGGGGCGCGAGCCACTCGCGCGTCGATGTCAGCGCGCGGCGGCGGGTGGCCGGCGACCACGCAAGCTCGCGGAAGCAGGCCTCGAGCGCGGAGGCGCTGATGCGCTCGGGCCCGTCGAGGCCCTGCGCCGCCATCCAGCGCGCGATCAGGCGGCAGTCCTCCAGGTACGTCGCCTGCGTCCGCGGTGCGAGCGGGCGCGGGCGCGTGCCCTGGCGGGCGAGGCGCCGGGCGAGATCGGCGAGGGAGCGCTCCCAGGAGTCCACGCCTACGGGTTCGGCACACCCCGCAGCCGAACCTCCCCGATCGACGCCCACAGGCGGTCGCCGGCCTGCGGGTCGGGCACCAGGCCCGTCAGCCACACGACGAACTCGCGGCCGACCGGCCGTTCGGGGATCGCGACCCGCTGGCCGTCGCCGCTGAGCGTCCCCGAGGCGAGCACCCGTCCCGGGCCATTGTCCTCGGGCGCCGCGCGGATCTCGAAGGCCGCACCCGGCGTCGGCGAGTCGATCGTCACGTCCGTGAGGCGCTCGGAGCCCGGCAGCGTGAGCACGAGCCCCACGCCGGGCTTGTTCAGGCCGCCGCTGTAGTGCTCCGTGTTCCAGGTCGTCTGCGGATCGCCGTCCGTCGCGTTCGCGGCCTGCCCGCCGTTCTCCCCCCCCGTGCCGAAGGGGTCGTAGTCGCGGACGGCCTGGATCGTGAGCGCCGTCGTACCGGCCTGGGACGCCGCAGTGCCGCCGCCCGAGCCGTGATCCGTGCCGGCCACGCCGGCCTTCCACAGCACGCCGGCCGCAGCGGCGACCGCCACCAGCACGCCGACAAGGATGGGCCACCGGCGCCGGCGGCGGCGCCGCGGCATCTGCCCGGTGTCCTCGTCCGGCGGCATGACCCGCGTCGGGCCGTGTCCCTCGAGCGCGTCCGCGAAGGCGTCCGCCGTTCCGAAGCGGTCCCCCGGGCGCTTCTCGAGCGCGCAGCCGGTCACCGCCGCGAGCTGAGCCGGCACCGAGGGGTCGACCATCCGCGGGTCCGGCGGCCGCTCGTGCACGTGCTTCGTCGCGACGGCCACGGCGTTCTCGCCGCGGAAGGGCAGCGTCCCCGTGAGCGCCTCGAACAGCACCACCCCGAGGGAGTAGACGTCGCCGCGCGGGTCGACCGGCCGGCCCTCGGCCTGCTCGGGCGAGAGGTAGTCGCTCGAGCCCATCACGATGCCGGTGCGGGTCAGCGCCCCCTCGTCGCCCAGCATGCGCGCGATGCCGAAGTCCGTCAGCTTCGCCCGCCCATCCGGCGTCACGAGCACGTTGTGCGACTTGATGTCGCGGTGGACGATGCCGCGGCGGTGAGCTGACGCGAGCGCGCGCGCGACCTGCGCGCAGATCGAAGCCGCCTGGTCCGGCGGCAGCGCCCCTTGCGCGCGGATGCGCGCCTTGAGGTCGACGCCCTCGACCAGCTCGAAGACCAGGAAGGGCTCGCCGTTGTCGTCGCCCTGGTCGAGCAGGCGCACCAGGTTGGGGTGCGAGAGGCGTGCGACCACCTGCGCCTCGCGGCGGAAGCGCTCCGCGAGCTCCGGGTCGTCCTGGAAGCGGGCGTGCAGGCGCTTGACGGCCACGGGGCGCTCCAGCACCACGTCGTGCGCCCGCCAGACCGAGGCCATGCCGCCACGACCGATCAGCTCCTCGAGGCGGTAGCGGCCCCCGAGGAGGCTTGTCCGGACCGTCATCGGGCGCGACGATAACGCAGGCCGTCCCGGCGGCCGAAAGCCACTGGCAGGTCACCCGTCCCGTCTTGAGCAGTCGGCCGGGCGCAACCCCGTTCCATCAGCGCGACCCCGCTCCCCAATGCTGTTCGAACGTCGTCTCCGCGAAGGCATCCACGACGGCTCCGTCACGCTTGCGTTCCGCCGCTGGCGTCGGTTGCAGGCCACGGTGGGCGGTCGATATCGCACCGGCCTCGATCTGGTCGAGGTCGTGGCCGTCGACGAAGTCAAGCTAGCGTCGATCTCCCCCGGAGATGCGGGCCGCGCCGGGTACGGCAGCATCGAGGAGCTGAGGGCCGATCTACGCGGGGACGCGGCGCTTCCGCTCTACCGACTCGAGCTGCGCCGGCTCGATGAGCCGGACCCGCGGACGACCCTCGCATCGTCGTCGGAGATCTCCGAGAAGGACGCGGCCGAGATCGCACGCCGCCTCGCGCGTCTCGACAAGGCTGGCGAGTGGACGCTCTCGACGCTTCGGCTCATCGCTGCGCGGCCCGGCACACGGGCGGCCGACCTGGCGGTGGAGCTGGGGCGCGAGAAGGAGTGGCTGAAGGGGAGCATCCGCAAGCTGAAGAACCTTGGCCTGACGATCAGCCTCGCCACCGGCTACCGCATCTCGCCGCGCGGCGCGGCCTACCTCCAAGCGCTCGACCGACCGAGACGCTGATCGCTCGTGCCGGAGCCCTCTCCTGAACGTGCCCAGCAGGCACTCATACCGGCCTGGGCGAAACGAGCGGGTGATACCCTGCCGTGTCCTGGCGGGATGCCCGAGTGGTCAAAGGGAGCGGTCTGTAAAATCGCCGGCTCAGCCTACGGAGGTTCGAACCCTCCTCCCGCCACTAACCGACCCGACGTAGCGGCCATGCCCTCTTAGCTCAGTTGGCAGAGCACCTCCATGGTAAGGAGGGGGTCTCCGGTTCGAGTCCGGAAGAGGGCTTCACAAAGGCGCATCAACGAGCGGTCCTTGCCGGTAAGGAGGAGCCGACCGATGGAGCCGCGCGTCAACGTGATCACGCTCGCCGTGGACGACCTCGAGCGGGCACTCGCCTTCTATCGGGATGCCCTCGGCCTGCCGACCGATGGCGTGGTCGCGACCGACCTGGTCGACCCTACGACAGGCGCGGCGGGTGCGATCGTCATATTCAAGCTCGACGGCGGGCTCATGCTCTGCCTGTATCCACGAAGCGAGCTCGGCAAGGACGCCTCCGTACCGACCGGTCCCTCTCAGAGCGGTGAGTTCAGCCTCGGTCAGGTCGTCCCGGGCCGGGCCGACGTCGACCGCATCCTCGAACAGGCCGCCGCGGCCGGCGCGTCAGTGACCCCGCCGCACGATCGTCCCTGGGGCATCTACTCCGGCTACTTCCGTGACCCCGACGGCCATCTGTGGGAGATCATCTGGACCGCCGACGCGTCAGGGACAGCCGAGTCCTAAAACCACAGAGGAGGCGTCGCTCTACCGAGCGCGCCTCCGCGGCAGAGCTCCTGGTGGCCGGGTTGGTTGCGGGGGGTCCGGCACGGCTCGATGACCGGCAATGCGGTCGACCATGGCCGCGGCGGCCGCGAGACCCGCCGCGATCCGGTCGTCGCCGGGCTGGCCCAACACGACCCCGGTGATCGTCGTCCGCCTGCCGTCGATCCGGCGGATAGCGCGGAAGGCGAAGCAGCCGCCGGCCGCAGCGTCCGAGCCGGTCTTGACGCCGACAAAGCCGTCGTGCCCGAGCAACGCGTTGGTGTTGTGCACGGTCCCTGCGACCGGCAACGCCGCACTCGGTGTGGCGACGATGCTGGCGAACACCGGCAGGCGCATGGCCCG
>DATFWK010000158.1:0-3780 GCA_035259345.1 Miltoncostaeaceae bacterium
CGTGCACGCCGTCTTCGCCGAGGCGTCGGTCGACCCGCGCGTGGAGCGGGCGATCGCGGCGGAGGCCGGCGCGCGCCTCGGGGGCAGGCTCTACGGCGACTCGCTCGGCCCGGCCGGCGGCCCGGCGGCCACGTACGTCGGGATGATGCGCGCGAACATGGCCGCGATCGTCGGAGCGATCCAGGGCGGATGAGCGACGCCCCGGTCGCGGTCGAGGACCTCTCCGTGGCCTTCGGCGCGCGGCAGGCGCTGCGATCGGTGACCTTCGACGTCCCGCCGGGCACGGTGGTGGGCGTCATCGGGCCGAACGGCGCCGGCAAGTCGACGCTCTTCCGGGCGCTGCTCGGGGTCGTGCGCTTCACCGGGCGCGTCCGCCTCGCGGGCCGGCCCGCCTACGTCCCCCAGGGCGACCGGGCCCGCCACGACTTCCCCGCGACAGCCCTCGACGTGGTGCTCATGGGCCTCGCGCAGGCAGTGCCGTGGTGGCGCCCCCTTGGGCGGTCGGAGCGCGAGGCCGCGCGGTCGGCGCTCGCCGAGACCGGCATGGCAGACCTGGCCGGTCGACCCTTCGGGGAGCTCTCCGGCGGCCAGCGCCAGCGGGTCGTCCTCGCCCGCGCCCTCGTCCGCCCCTCAGGGGTGATGCTGCTCGACGAGCCGCTCACCGGGGTGGACCCGGCCAGCGCGGACGCGATCCTGGCGACGATCGCCGCACGCCGGGCGGCCGGCGCGGCGATCCTCATGGCGACGCACGACCTCAACGAGGCCGCGCGCACCTGCGACCGGCTCCTGATGCTGAACGGCCATCTGGTCGCGTACGGGCCGGCCGAGCGGACGCTGACGCCCGCGGCGCTCGCCGGCACCTACGGCAGCGAGCTGATGGTGGTCGGGCACGGCGCCGGTGCGCTCGCCGTCCTCGACGAGGGAAGCCACCACGGCGATCACGACCACGGGGCGGACTGATCGGCTGGCTCGTCGACCGGATCGCCGAGCCGTGGCAGTCGGAGCTGGTGGCGCGGGCCGGGATCGAGCTAGTCCTCGTCGGCCTCGTCGGCGGGGTGCTCGGCACGTTCGTGGTGCTCCGGGGCCTGGCCTTCACGGCCGACGCCTTCGCCCACTGCGCGCTGCCGGGCGCGGTCGTCGCGCTCGCGCTGGGCGGCTCGATCGCCGGCGGCGCGCTGGCTGCCGGGCTCGTCTCGGCGGGCGCCGTCGTCGCGGCCGGGCGGGCCCGCGCGACGAACGCCGACACGGCCGTCGGCGTCGTCTTCTTCGGGCTGTTCGCGCTCGGGGCCGTGCTGTTCGCGCGCCTCGGGCCGTTCGACCGCGACCTCTCGTCATTCATCTTCGGCAGCGTCCTCGGCGTGACCTGGCGCGAGGTGGCGACGACGGCCGTGGCCGGCGCGCTGGTCGTCGGCATCCTCCTCAGGCTGTGGCGCCCGCTGGTGCTCGCCACCTTCGACCAGGAGGCGGCCGCCGGCGCGGGGGTGCGCACTGGCCGCCTCGACGCGGCCCTCCTCGTCGCGATCGCGCTGGCAGTGGTCGCCGCCGTGGGCGCGGTCGGCAACGTCCTCGTGGTCGCGCTGCTCGTGACGCCGGCGGCGACGGCGCGGGTGATCGCCCGCCGGCTGGTCCCGACCGTCCTCATCGCCGTGGCCGCCGGCACGCTGGCCGCGATCGGGGGCCTCTACCTCTCGTACTACGCTGGCGTGGCAGCCGGGGGCTCGGTGGTGCTCGTGGCGACCGGGATGCTCGCCGTCGCACTGGTCGCCTCGCCGCGCTCGGGCGCCGCGCCGGCCGTCCGCCGCGCGTTCCGGCGGCAGCACGCGGTGTAGCGTTACCGCGCTCGAACCGACGCCGGGAGACGATGCCGCATGGGCTTCGACCAGTACCACGAGCCTGCCGACGAGCTGCCCGAGGTCACCAGGACCTTCGCCCGCATCAACGCCTCGCTGACCGAGGAAGCCGAGGCGATCGGGTGGTACGAGCAGCGCCTGGCACTGGAGAAGGACCCTGTCGCCCAGGCCGTCATGCGCAACGCCCAGGGCGAGGAGTTCAAGCACTTCTCGATGAACCTGGAGTTCCTCCTCCGCATGAGCCCCGTCTGGCGGGAGATCGCCCGGACGGTGCTGTTCAAGGAGGGGGACATCGTCGAGCACGGCGAGGAGGCCGAGTCGGCCGCCGACGCCGCCGAAGGCGAGCCCTCCGCGCCGAGCGGCTCCTTCAGCGGCTCCGGGTCGCTCGGCATCGGGAGCCTCAGGGGGCGTGGGCTGTGAACCACCTGCTGCGTGAGCTGGCGCCGGTCAGCGACGGCAACTGGGCGCTGCTCGACACCGAGGCGCGCGAGCGCCTGACGCCCGCGCTCGGGGCGCGAAAGCTCGTGGACTTCGCCGGGCCCCGGGGCTGGGACCACTCGGCGACCAACCTCGGCCGCGTCACGGGGGTGACCGGGCTGCTCGACGGCGTCGGCGCACGGCAGCGCCGGGTGTTGCCGCTGGTGGAGCTTCGGGTCGGATTCGACATCGCGCGCGAGGAGCTCGAGGCGGGCGCCCGCGGCGCCGAGGACGTGGACCTGTCGAGCCTCGACCAGGCCGCCCAGCGGATCGCGCTGGCCGAGAACGTCGCGGTCTTCCACGGCTGGGCGGCGGCTGGGATCGTCGGCATCGCCGAGGCCTCGCCCCACTCGCCGATCGCGCTCAGCGACGACTTCGCGAGCTACCCGCGCCACGTGGCAAAGGCGGTCGAGCTGCTCCTGCGCACCGGGATCAGCGGCCCGTACGGGCTCGCGCTCGGCCCCGACGGGTACACCGGGGTGATCGAGACCACCGAGCACGGCGGCTACCCGCTGCTCTCGCACCTGCGCCACATCCTCGAGGGCCCGCTGGTCTGGGCACCGGGCGTGCGCGGCGCGGTGGTGCTGAGCCTCCGCGGCGGGGACTTCCTGTTCGAGTCCGGACAGGACCTCTCGATCGGCTACGACTCGCACGACGAGACCACCGTGCGCCTGTACCTGGAAGAGAGCTTCAGCTTCCGGGTCGCGACGCCCGAGGCGGCGGTGGCGCTGGGCGAGCCCGCGCAGGCCGTGACGACCCAGGCGCGCCGTCGCGTGCGGACGCGGGTGGCCTGACGGCGGGCGGCTCGCCGGCGCCTCGGAGGGCGGCCGCGAGCGGCGCCGCGAGCTCCGCAGGATCCACGCGCTCGAGCGCGACCGCGTCGCACCCGACCCACGCGGCCGCCTCGGTGAGCGCCGCGGCCATCGCGGGGACGGCGGGCCGCGCGAGCGATACCTGCCGCGCGACGAGCGTGCGGCCCTCGCGAGCCGGGTCGACGCGCCCGACGATGCGCCCGCCGGCGAGGAGCGGCATCGCGAAGTAGCCGTGCACCCGCTGCGCGCGGGGCACGTACGCCTCGAGGCGGCGTGCGAAGCCGAAGATCCGCTTTGTGCGCGCTCCGAACCACACCAGCGAGTCGAACGGCGAGAGCAGGGTCGTGCGGTGGCGGCCGCGGAGGCCTCGCCCGAGCGCCTCGAGCGCGGCCGGGTCGGCCCAAGCCGGGCCGTGCCATCCGGCCACCCGCACCGGCACGAGGCCGGCATCCGCGACGGTTTCCGAAACGCGCTTCAGGGGCTGGCGGTGGTAGTCGGCCAGGTCCGCGACCGTCGCGACGCCCATCGCCCGCGCCGCGCGCCGCACCAGCTCCCGCGCGCACGCATCCCGGTCCGGCTCCTGGGCGAGGAGGTCCGGCGGGATCACCCGCTCGGGCAGGTCGTAGACGCGCCGCCACCCC
>DATFWK010000159.1:0-5557 GCA_035259345.1 Miltoncostaeaceae bacterium
CTCAGCTCGATGACCCGCTCGCGGGCCTCCTTGCCGCGCCCGCAGATCAGCACGTCCGCCTCGATCGTCTCCCGCCGCTGCAGCCGCGCGGCCGGGAGGTTGTTGTAGGCCATCACCACGCGCGCCTCGGGCGCGAGCTCCTGGATCCGCTGCGCCATCGACCCGCCGGGGAGCCCGGCGACGGCGACCGCGCCCGCCTTGCCGAACTCGAGCGCGTTCACGACCGAGATGACGACCTTCCCGGCCAGGGCCTCCGCCATCGGCGGGATCGTCGCCTCGACGCCCTCCCACGGGATCGACACGACCGCGACCTCGCCGGCCTCGGCAGCCGGCACGTTCTCCATCGGGACGAAGCTGCCCTCGGGCAGGTCCGCGCGCAGCGTCGCGGCAGCCTGATCGGCCCGCTCCTGGCTCCGCGAGCCCACGACGATCTCGTGGCCGGCGGCGGCGAAGTTGATCGCGAGCCCCCGCCCGAGGTCGCCGGTCCCTCCGAAGATCGCGATCCGCATCAGCTGCCGTCTCCCGTGTCGTGGTCGGCCCGCCGCCGGGCGGCGGCGAGGGTGTTGGCGAGCAGGTAGGCGATGGTCATCGGGCCGACGCCGCCGGGCACGGGCGAGAGCCAGCCCGCGACCTCGGCCACCTCCTCCGACGCCACGTCGCCGGTGAGGCGCCCCTCCTCCGTCCGGTTCGTACCGACGTCGATCACGCAGGCGCCCGGCTTGACCCAGTCGCCGCGGACCATCTCGGCGCGGCCGATCGCGACCACGAGGATGTCCGCCTCGCGGCACACCCCGGGCAGGTCGCGCGTGCGTGAGTGGCAGACCGTCACCGTGGCGTTCGCCGCCGTGAGCAGGAGCGCCGTGGGCTTGCCGACGATGATGCTGCGCCCCACCACCACCGCCCGGGCGCCCTCGATCTCCACGCCGGTGGAGCGCACCATGTGCATGATCCCGCTCGGGGTGCAGGCGACCAGGCCCGGCTCGCCGCGCACCAGGCGGCCCATCGAGATGGCGCCGAAGCCGTCCACGTCCTTGTCGGGGTGGACCCTGGCGGCGATGGCCGGCTCGGAGAGCGGCGCCGGCACCGGCAGCTGCACGAGCATGCCGTCGATCTCGTCGTCGGCGTTCAGCTCGTCGATGAGCCGGTCGAGCTCGGCCTGCGACGTGCCCTCCGGCAGCTTGACCCGCCGCGAGCGCATGCCAAGCTCCTCCGCCGTGCGGGCCTTGTTCGCCTGGTAGATCTCCGAGGCCGGGTCGTCGCCCACCTGCACGCCGACCAGGCCGGGCGGCCGCCCGTGGCGCTGTGCGAACTCCTCGACGCCGGCGCGGATCTCCTCGCGCAGGGCCGCCGCGAGCGCCCGGCCGTCGACCACGCGGGCCGGCCCGCTCCACGGCGGGCTCGGGGTCGTGCCCGTGCTCACCCGGCGGCCACCTTCCGCATCGGCGCGGCCGCCGCGATCAGGCGCCGCTCGGCGCCGTCGCGCGCGAAGCGGACGAGCACCAGCTCCCCGCCCTGCTCGACGCCCGTGATGACGCCCTCGCCGAACGTCGCGTGGACGACCGAGTCGCCGGTGGCGAGGCCGGGCACCACCTGCGATCCCGCGACGGCGCGCGGGCCGGCCGCCTGGACCGGCGGCGTGGAGCGGGCGCCGCGCACGGCGTCCGGCGGGATCTCGGCCAGGAACCGCGACGGCAGCCGCCAGTCGCGCCCGCCGTGGTGCGCGCGGGTGTCGGCGTGCGTGAGGACCAGGCGCTTGCGGGCGCGCGTCATGCCCACGTAGAAGAGGCGACGCTCCTCCTCGACGGCCTCCGGCGTCTCCGAGCGCTGGTGCGGGAAGAGGCCCTCCTCGAGCCCGACGATGGCGACCGTGTCGAACTCCAGGCCCTTCGCGTTGTGGATCGTCATCAGCGTGAGGCGCCCGGCGTCCTCGTCGAGCGCGTCGGCGTCGGCGTACAGGGCGACCTCCTCGAGGAACCCGGCCAGGCTCGGCTCCTCCGCCCGTGAGGTGTAGTCGGCGGCCGTGTCGACCAGCTCCTCGAGGTTCTCCAGGCGCCCCTGGGCCTCGATCGTCCGCTCGGCGACGAGCGCCGCCCGCAGCCCGGAGCCCTCGAGCGCGTCCTCGACGATCCGCTCGACCGGCGCCCCGGCGGCGGCGGCGGTTCGCAGCGCATCGAGCAGGGCCGAGAGCCGTGCCAGCGAGGCGCGCTGGGCGGGCTGCAGGCCCGGCACGAGGTCGGCGTCGGCGGCGATGGCGGCGATCGGCATGTCCTGCACCGCGGCTACGTCGGCGAGGCGCGCGATGCAGCCCGGACCGATGCCGCGCTTGGGCGCGCCGGCCATGCGGGTGAAGCTCACCTGGTCCGCCGGGTTGACCACGACCCGCAGGTAGGCGAGCAGGTCCTTCACCTCCGCGCGCTCGTAGAACCGTGGGCCCCCGACCACCTGGTAGGGGACGCCCGCCCGCACCAGCAGGTCCTCGATCGCGCGGCTCTGCGCGTTGGTGCGGTAGAAGACCGCGATCTCGGAGAGCGGCTCGCCGGCCTCCCGCGCCTGCTGGACGATGCCGCCGATCACGCGCGCCTCGTCCCGCTCGTCCCGGCAGTCCACGACGGCGATCGGCTCGCCCCCATCCCGGTCCGTCCAGAGCCGCTTCGGGTGGCGCCTGCGGTTGCGTGCGACGACCGCGTTGGCCGCGCTCAGGATCACGCCCGTGGAGCGGTAATTCTGCTCGAGGGCGACCACCGTGGCGTCCGGGTAGTCGCGCTCGAAGTCCAGGATGTTGTTCACGTCCGCGCCGCGCCAGGAGTAGATGCCCTGGTCGTCGTCGCCGACCACCATGACGTTGCGCTGCGGCTCCCCCAGCACCCGCACGAGCCGGTACTGGGCGTGGTTGGTGTCCTGGTACTCGTCCACCATCACGTGCTCGAAGCGCCGCTGGTAGCGCTCGCGCACCTCGGCGTCGCCCTCGAGCAGCTGCACGGCCAGCATCAGGATGTCGTCGAAGTCCATCGCCCGGTTCGCGCGCAGGCGGTCCTGGTAGCGCCGGTAGAGGCGCACCACCTGCTCGTCGCCGAAGGACGCCGCCTCGCGGGCGAGGTCGTCGGGCTCGAGCAGCCGGCTCTTCGCGTCCGAGATGCGCCCGAGCACGGCCCGCGGGGCCATGCGCTTCGGGTCGAGGCCCTCGTCCTCGTAGCAGAGGCGCAGGAGCCGCTGCTGGTCCGCGTCGTCGAAGATCGAGAAGTCGCGGTCGTAGCCGACACCCCCGGCCTCGCGGCGCAGGATCCGCACGCAGGCCGAGTGGAACGTGGCGGCCCAGATCGACCGGACCGCGGGCCCGACGAGCCGCTCGAGCCGGTCTCGCATCTCGCCGGCGGCCTTGTTCGTGAAGGTGATGGCGAGCACACCCTGCGGCGGGACGCCGCGCTCGCCGACGAGCCGCGCGATCCGGTGCGTCAGGACACGCGTCTTGCCGCTTCCGGCTCCGGCGAGCACCAGAAGCGGCCCCTCATCGTGGAGCACGGCCTCACGCTGCGGCGGGTTGAGCCCGTGGAGGAGGTCGCTCACCCATCGATCGTATCGGAGTCGCCCGGACGCTCGCGGGCCGCCGTGGGCACCACCAGGTCGACGATGATCGTCGTGCCCTTGCCCTCGCGGGACTGCACGTGGAGCTCGCCGCCGACCAGGTCCACGCGCTCCCGCATGCCGCGCAGGCCGAGCCGGTCCGTGGGCGTCGCGGTGTCGAATCCGCGCCCGTCGTCCTCGATCACGAGGCGCAGGCGGTCCCCGTCGAGCTCGGTCAGCACGCTGGCGTGGCGCGCCCGGGCGTGGCGGACGACGTTCGCGAGCGCCTCCTGGACCACGCGGAAGATCGCCACCTCGACCTCGTCGAGCAGGTCGTCGGGCAGCGCCCCGAGCTCGACCTCCACCTCGAGCCCCTGGTCGGCCATGCGCTCACCGAGCCGCTCGATCGCTGCCGCCAGGCCGAGCTCGCGAAGGAGCGGCGGGCGCAGGTCGTGCGCCATGTCCCGCACGCCGTCGAGCGCCGAGTTGGCCGCCGCCCTGAGCTCGCCGAGCCAGGCGCGGCCCTCCGCGCCGGGCACGTGGTCCTCGAGCATCTCGAGGTGCAGCACCATCGCGGCGAGCACCTGGGCCGTCTCGTCGTGGAGCTCGCGGGCGAGCCGGCTGCGCTCGGCCTCGCGCGCCTCGATCGACCGGCGCAGGCCCTCGGCGACGGCGCGCTCGCGGGCACGGGCGGCCTCCGCCTCCTGGCGCTCGGTCGCGTCCTTCACGGTCGTGAGGTAGCCCGCCAGGTGCCCCTCGCCGTCGTGCAGCATCGAGACGCTCAGGATCGCGGGGAAGCGATCGCCGTTCTTGCGCTGGAAGACCAGGTCGATCTCGCCGCCGCCGGCCCTGCGCACCATGTCGATCGCGGCCTCGATCACCTCGGCCGTCTCGGGCGGCCACCAGGGCAGGGGCTCGCGCGCGCCGATCAGCTCCTCCCGCGAGAAGCCGGTCATCTCGCACATGCGGGCGCTGACCTCGAGCACGCGGTGGTCCGGCGAGACGACCAGCATGCCGTCCTGCAGGGCCGTCAGGAGGGCCGAGCTGAAGTCGTGCTCCCGGCGGAGCCCCGCCTCCGCCTCCTGGCGCTCGCTGACGTCGACCATCACGACGCCGACGCCGAGCGGCAGCTCGTCCTCGTCCCCGCGGACCGGGTAGAAGCTGGCGATCCAGTGCCGTTCCTGGTCGTCGGTGTCCTCCCCGCTGGTGAGCGCGATGTCGAGCACCGGCTCCCCGCTCCTGAGCACCGGTCGCAGGTAGCGGTCGGCCAGCTCGATGCCGCGCTGGCCCAGCACCTCGTGCGGCTGCTTGCCGATGAAGTGCTCCGGGCGCAGGCCGAAGGTCTCGGCGAACAACTGGTTCACGCGCATGACGCGCAGGCCGCGGTCGACGAACGCCAGGCCGACCGGCGCGTCCGTGAGGAGCGTCTCGACGAGGCCCCGGAGCGCGCCGCGCCCGCGTGGGTCGGCGTTGGCGACGGCCATCGCGACCAGGTCGGCGAACTGGCCGAGGCGATCCTCCGCCGTCTCCGTCAGCGGCTCGGGCCGCGTCGTCGCGCACGACACGCAGCCCCAGAGGCGCGAGCCCACCCACACCGGGGCGGCGAGCCGGCTCTGGTAGCGGTGGTCGCGCACCCTCAGCGGCTGGCCGCCGAGGTCCTCGTCGACGCGGGCGACGCGCCGCGACTGGGCGACCCGGGCCGCGGCGGTGTCGCCGTGGAGGGTCAGGAGGTGGTCGCCGGGCGGCGCCATCGCCGGGTCGGTCACCCACTCGCCCACGATGCGCCCGCGGTCCGCGCGCTCGAAGCGGACGACTGCCGAGAGCTCGACGCCGAGCAGCTCGGCCACCTCCTTGGCGACGAGGCCGAAGACCCCGGCCGGGTCCGCGCCGCTCGCCACCGCGGTCGCGACCCGGCGGAACGCGGCCTGCTCTGCCGCGAGCGCCCGGTTCTCCGCCTCCCGCCGCGCGAGCTCCTGGCGGTCGCGCATGCGGCGGG
>DATFWK010000160.1:0-4164 GCA_035259345.1 Miltoncostaeaceae bacterium
TTGAGCTTGGTGCGCACGAACGCGCCGCCCTTCCCCGGCTTCACGTGCTGGAACTCGACGACCGTGGCGAGCTCGCCGTCCAGGTCGATGACGTACCCGTTCTTCAGCTCGTTGGTCGAGATCACGGCTCCTCCGGGGGTCTCTGCGGCCCGGCCTCAGCCTACCCGCGCAAGCTCGCGCGGGAAGGAGGTGAGGACCTCGGGCCCGTCGTCCCGGACGATGACCAGGTCCTCGATCCGCACGCCCCCGAGCCCCTCGAGGTAGATGCCCGGCTCGATCGTGACGGCCATTCCGGTCTCGATGACGTCCTCGATGCCGGGGCGCACCCACGGGCGCTCGTGGATCTGGAGGCCCACGCCGTGCCCGAGGCCGTGGCCGAAGGCCTCGCCCAGGCCGGCCGCCTGGATCCGGTCGCGCGCCACGGCGTCGAGCTCGCCGCAGGTCATGCCCGGCCGGACCGCCGCGACGGCGGCTCGCTGGGCATCCAGGCAGACCTCGTACGCGCGCTCGAGCTCCGGCGGGATGTCCCCGGTGGCGAAGGTACGCGTGCAGTCCGAGGCATAGCCATCGACGAGCGCCCCCATGTCGACGACGACCAGCGCGCCCTCGGGGACCGGCTCGGGGCGCGGGACGGCGTGGGGACGGGCGCCGTGCGCGCCGCCCGCGACGATGATCGGGAAGCTGGCGCCCTCTGCGCCCGCGAAGCGCATGATGCCCTCGAGCTCCCACGCGACCTCGCGCTCGGTCCGCCCGTCGATCAGCCCGTCGGCGATGGCCGCGAAGGCGCGGTCGGCGATCTCGGACGCCTCGCGCATCAGGGCGACCTCCTCCGGGTCCTTGCGGACGCGGAGCCCCTCGACCAGCCCGCTCGTCGGGAGCAGCTCGATGCCGGGCAGCGACTCGGCGAGGCGGCGGTGGCGGGACACGGTCACCTGGTCGGCCTCGAACGCCACCCTGCCGCCCGGCGCGATCTCCGCCAGCGCGCCGACGATGCGCTCGTGGAGGTCGCGGCCGGCCTCGACGACGTCCACGCCGCGGGTCTGGGCGCGCGCGGCGACCACGTAACGGGAGTCGGTGAACAGGAGGCGCCGCTCCGGGGCGAGGACCGCGGTGCCGTTCGACCCGACGTAGCCGGTGAGGTAGCGCACGTTCACCAGGTCGGTGACGAGCATGGCCCCGAGCCCCTGCTCGGCCATGGCGGCCAGCAGGCGCTCCTGACGCTTCTCGACGTCGCTCATCGCATGTGCTCCTTCAGCATCGTGAGAGCTTCACGGTAGCCCTCCTGCCCCTTCCCCCACACGGCACCGGCGGCGATGTCGCGGATCACCGAGTTGCGCCGGAAGGGCTCGCGCTCCTCGATGTTCGAGATGTGGACCTCCACGAACGGCACGCCCAGCGTCTCGAGCGCGTCCCGGATCGACCACTGGTAGTGCGTCCATGCCCCGGGGTTGACCACGGCGCCCGCCACCTCGCCGTGCAGCCCGTGGACGTGCTCGAGGAACGCGCCCTCGTGGTTGGTCTGGAACGGCAGGACCTCGAGCCCGAGCTCCGCCCCCCACTCGACGACCTGCCGCTCGAGCTCCGGCAGCGTGAAGGTGCCGTAGACCAGGGACGGTCGGCGGCCGAGCATGTTGAGGTTTGGGCCGTGGAGCAGGGCCACGCGTGCGCTCACCGCAGCTCCTCGATCGCCGCCATGACCCGCGCCTGCGGCGGGTCCTGCCGGATCCGGGGCCGCCCGGGCGCCTCGAGCAGGACCATGTTGAGCGCACGGCCGTCCGCCTTCTTGTCACGGCCCATCGCGGCGAGGATCGCCGCCGTGGGCACCTCCGGGGAGAGCCCGAGCGGCAGCCCGTGGCGGGCGAGCACGGCGGCCGTCCGCTCACGCCAGGCCGGATCGAGCCCGAGGGCCTCCTCGGAGAGGCGGAGGGCCGCGAGGAGGCCGAGGCCGACCGCCTCGCCGTGCAGGTAGCGCTCGTAGCCGCCCGCGGCCTCGATGCCGTGCCCGACCGTGTGCCCGAGGTTGAGCGTGGCCCGGACCCCCAGATCCCGCTCGTCCTCGCCGACGATCCGGAGCTTGTGCTCGACGCAGCGGCGGACCAGGCCCGGCAGGCGCTCCGCCGGCCCCGGCAGCGACGGCCAGGACTCGACGATCTCGAACAGTTCCTCGCCGTTCAGGAGCCCGTACTTGACCACCTCCACGAACCCGGCGGCGAGCTCGCGGGCCGGCAGGCTCGCGAGGGCGTCTGTGTCCATGACGACGAGCTCCGGCTGCCAGATCGCCCCGACGTAGTTCTTGCCCTCGGGCAGGTCCACCCCGGTCTTGCCGCCGATGGCGGAGTCCACCATCGCGAGCAGCGTGGTCGGCACGTGGACCAGGCCGATGCCGCGCTGGTAGGAGGCGGCCACGAATCCCGCCAGGTCGCCGACGACGCCGCCGCCGAGCGCGACGACGGCGTCGCGGCGGCGGACGCCCGCCGATGCGGCCAGCCGGCAGAGGCGCTCGAGCTCCCCGAGCGTCTTCGACCGCTCCCCCGGCGCGACCTCGGCCGGGACGACCCGGAGCCCGGCGCCGGCGAGCGAGGCCTCCGCCCGCCCGACGAGACCAGGGACTCCCCCGTCCCAGACGAGCAGCACCGCCCCGCCCTCGACGCGGGGGGCTGCGAGCTCGCCCAGGTGGTCGACGAGGCCCGGGCCGAGGTGGACCGGATAGGCGTGGGCGCCGATCCGGGCCTCGACCAGCGGCTCGACCCCGAGGCTCACCCGGCCGCCTCCGGCGCCGTCCGTGTCATCGCCCAGGCGGCGACCCGCGCGGCGACCTCGTCCACGGGCCCGTCGGCGTCGACCGCGAGGTCGGCGGCGGCCCTGTAGACGGGCTCCCGCTCGAGCGCCCGGCGCTCGAAGCGCTCGCGATCGGTCGCGAGCGGTCGCGCCGAGCCCGCGACGCGCCGCCATGCGATGTCGAGGCTGACGTGCAGCCAGACGACCAGCGCCCGCCGCTCGAGCAGCCCACGCGTGCGGGCCGACCCGAGCGCGCCGCCGCCGAGCGCCAGCACCCCCGGCGGGTCCTCGCCGAGGATCTCGCGGATGACGTCCTCCTCCGTGCGCCGGAACCACAGCTCGCCGCGCTTGGCGAAGATGTCGGGGATCGGCATGCCCGCGTGGATCTCGATCGCACGGTCGGCGTCGGTGAAGTCCCAGCCCAGGCGCGAGGCCACGCGGCGCCCCACCGCCGTCTTCCCGGCGCCCATGTAGCCGGTGATCGCGAGCCAGCGCACCGGGCTCTACCGGCCGGAGGCGACCAGGTCCTCGCGGTAGCGGCCGACCGCCGCGTCGAGGTGGTCGATGGTGTCGCCCCCGAACTTCTCGACGAGCGCCTGGGCGAGGACGAACGCGAGCGCGGCCTCCCCCACGACGGCCGCGGCGGGCACGGCGCACACGTCGGAGCGCTCCTTGAACGCCGGCCGGGCCTCGCGCGTGGCCAGGTCCACCGAGGCGAGCGGCCGCGTCAGCGTCGAGATCGGCTTCATGACCGCCCGCACCACCACCGGCATGCCGTGCGTCATCCCGCCCTCGAGGCCTCCGGAGCGGTTCGTGCGCCGGTAGAAGCCGCGCTCCTCGGACCAGAAGATCTCGTCGTGGGCCTCGCTCCCCGGCAGCCGGCCCAGCTCGAACCCGGCGCCGATCTCGACGCCCTTGATCGCCTGGATGCCCATGAACGCCTGGCCGATGCGCCCGTCGAGCCGCGCGTCGCCGCTCACGTGCGAGCCGAGGCCCGGAATGACGTCGAAGGCCCAGACCTCGAAGACCCCGCCCTGCGTGTCGTGGCGCTGGCCGGCCGCCTTGATGGCCGCCTTCATGCGCGCGGAGGCATCCGCGTCCAGGCAGCGGACCTCGCTCTCGTCCACGCCGTCGAAGTCCTTGAGCGCGAGGTCGTCGCGGAGCGCCACCGCCTCCTCGCCGATCCGCACGACGTGGCTTCGGATCGCGATGCCGTAGCGGGCCAGGAGCGTCTTGGCGACCGCGCCGGCGGCGACCCGGGCCGCGGTCTCGCGCGCGCTCGCCCGCTCCAGGATGTTCCGCACGTCCTGGGTCCCGTACTTGAGCGCGCCTGCGAGGTCGGCATGGCCGGGCCGCGGCAGCGTCACCGGCGGCACCTCGCCCTCC
>DATFWK010000161.1:0-8267 GCA_035259345.1 Miltoncostaeaceae bacterium
GTCGGCTCCGCCTGGTCAACTGATGGCCGATCCGGACCGCGCCGAGTGGGCGCAGTTCTTCGGCCTCCCGCTCGATCCGTCCGAGGCGGAGACGGAGGACGAGCCGCGGCGGAGAGGGCTCTTCGCCCGACTGCGTGAGAACCTCACCAAGCCGCGGCAGGCGATCTCGCCGCAGCTTGCGGGCGTCTTCGCCAGCAAGCTCGTGACCCCGGAGGACTGGGACGGCCTCGAGGAGGCCCTCATCATGGCGGACACCGGCATGGACGCCACGCAGGGCCTGATCGACCGCCTGCGCGCGGAGCAGGCCGAGGGGCGGATCATCGACGGGTCCACGCTCGCGCAGGCGCTCTGGCGCGAGATCGCTCGGGAGATGGCGCCGGAGCCCGCGCGGATCCCGATCGACAAACGGCCCACGGTGATCCTCGTGGTGGGCGTGAACGGGAGCGGCAAGACGACGACCATCGGCAAGCTCGCGTACCGGCTCGGCGAGCTGGACCAGCAGGTCGTGATCGGAGCGGCCGACACCTTTCGAGCCGCGGCGATCGATCAACTCGCCGTCTGGGCCGACCGGTCGGGCGCTCAGCTCGTACGACAGGCACCCGGCGCGGACCCGGGAGCGGTCGCCTTCGACGCCGTTTCGGCGGCCGCGGCCCGGGGCGCGGACGTGGTCCTGATCGACACGGCCGGCCGCCTGCAGACCCAGCGCAACCTGATGGAGGAGCTGCGCAAGGTGAGCGGCGTGATCGGCAAGGTCGTGCCGGACGCTCCGCATGAGACGCTGCTGGTGCTCGACGCCACCACCGGTCAGAACGGCATCAGCCAGGCCCGTCTCTTCGGCGAGGCGACGCCGCTGACCGGGGTGGTGCTGACGAAGCTCGACGGGGTTGCGAAGGGCGGCATCGTCATCGCGATCCACCGCGAGCTCGCGGTCCCCGTGAAGCTCGTCGGCACGGGCGAGCGGCTCGAGGACCTCCAGCCGTTCGACGCGAGCTCGTTCGCGCGCGCCATCTTCGCCCCGGACGAGGTCGCCGCCTAAGAGCGGGGTGCTACCCTCGACGGCCGTCCGCGGGGACCGGTAAGGGACATGTTCGAAACGCTCACCGACAAGCTCCAGGGGGTCTTCTCCGGCCTGAGCGGCCGCGGGAAGCTGACGGAGGCCGATATCGACAAGGCGATGCGGGCCATCCGCCTGTCGCTGCTCGAGGCCGACGTGAGCCTGCCCGTCGTGCGCCAGCTGACCGACGCTATCCGCGCGCGCGCGACCGGAGCCGAGGTCATGGGCTCCCTGACCCCGGATCAGCAGGTCGTCAAGATCGTCAACGAGGAGCTCGCCACCCTCATGGGCGGCGAGGGGGCGCGCCTTCCGACCGCCTCCCGGCCGCCGACGGTGCTCCTCATGGCAGGCCTCCAGGGGTCCGGCAAGACGACCGTCTGCGCCAAGCTCGCCCGGCTGCTCCGGACGGAAGGCCGGGCGCCCATCTTGGTGGCCTGCGACGTGCAGCGGCCGGCCGCCGCCGAGCAGCTGGCCGTGCTCGGCGAGCAGGTGGGCGTTCCCGTGTGGCGGGAGGACGGCACCGATCCGGTGGCGATCGCCAAGCGCGGCGTGGCCGAGGCACGGCGAACCGCGCGTGACATGGTCATCATCGACACGGCCGGCCGGCTGACCATCGACGAAGAGATGATGGCCCAGCTCGTCGCGGTGCGGGATGCGGTCGAGCCCACCGCGGTGCTGCTCGTCCTCGACGCGATGACCGGCCAGACCGCGGTGGACGTCGCCCGCGCATTCGCCGACGCGGTGCAGTTCGACGGGGTGGTGCTCACGAAGCTGGACGGCGACGCCCGCGGCGGGGCCGCGCTCTCCGTCCTTGCGGTGACGGGCAAGCCGATCCTGTACGTGGGCACCGGCGAGAAGGTTGACGCCCTCGAGCCGTTTCACCCGGACCGAATGGCCTCGCGGATCCTCGGCATGGGCGACGTCCTGAGCCTGATCGAGCGCGCACAGCAGACCGTCGACGTGGACGAGGCGAAGCGGCTCGAGGAGCGCGTGCGAGGCGGCTCCCTGACGCTCGACGACTTCCTCTCCCAGATTCGCCAGATCCGGAAGATGGGGCCGCTGGCTCAGGTGGTCGGGATGATCCCCGGGCTGCGCCAGGCCTCGAAGCTAAAGGACGTCGACATCGACGACCGCGAGCTGGACAAGGTCGAGGCGATCATCCAGAGCATGACGCCGGCGGAGCGGCGGAAGCCGGACCTGATCAACGGCAGCCGGCGCCGGCGGATCGCGGCGGGAAGCGGGACGACCGTGCAGGAGGTCAACCGCCTGCTTGCCCAGTTCAAGCAGATGCAGAAGATGATGAAGCGGTTTGGCAAGGGTGGGCGACCGCCTATCCTTGGCGTCTGATCGTCCCGAAGGAGGACTGTGGTCAAGATTCGACTGACCCGCGTGGGAAGCAAGAAGAACGCCATCTACCGCGTGGTGGTGGCCGATGCGCGCTCCCCGCGGGATGGGCGCAACATCGAGACCGTCGGCCGGTACAACCCGCAGACCGAGCCGTCGCTGGTCGAGATCGACCTCGAGAAGGTCAACGCCTGGATCGGCAAGGGCGCCCAGCCGACACCGGCGGTGCGCAAGCTGATCAAGATCGCGGACGCCCGCGCCCAGGCGGCTCCTGAGCCGGCCTGAGGCCATGGAGGCCATGGAGGCGATGGTCGCGGAGATCGCGCGCTGCCTGGTCGCGCACCCGGAGCAGGTCGAGGTCGAGCGCCTGCAGGGTGACTCCCGCCTCGTGATCGCGCTCCAGGTCGCGGAGGAGGACGTCGGCCAGGTGATCGGCCGCGGCGGCCGGGTCGCCACGGCGCTCCGGACGGTTCTGCGCGCGGCCGCATCCGAGCGTGGCCAGCGGGTGGCGCTCGACATCGTCGACTAGTGGCCGCGGGCGGCGGCCCGGCGCCCGATGACGGGCTGCTGGTGGTCGTCGCGCGGCTGGGCGGGGCGCACGGCCTCCATGGCGAGCTCCGCGCGCAGCCGACGGGCCCGACGCTCGCCGTGCTCCCCATCGGCTCGTCGATGCTCGCGACGCTGCCGGGCGGACAGCGCCGCAACGTCGTGCTCCGCGCCCGCAGGCCAACGGCCCGCGGGGCGATCCTGGCGTTCGAGGGCGTCCTCACCCGTGAGGATGCGGCTGCGCTGGCCGGGGCCACGCTGGCGGTGCCCGAGGCGGCGCTGCCTGAGCTCGCGGACGAGGACGGGTACTACGTGCGCGACCTGGTCGGGTGCAGGGTCGTCGCCGGTGGCCGGGATCTCGGCGAGGTCCGGGATGTCCACACCGGACCGTCGAACGACGCCCTCGAGGTCGTCGGGGACGGCGACACGATCCTGATCCCGTTCACCCATGACGCGATCCGCGAGGTCGACCTGGCCGGCAGGCGCGTCGAGGTCCGCCCCGACCTCCTCGGCGGGTGAGCGGTGCGGATCGACGTGTTCACGCTCTTCCCGGAGTGGTTCGACTGGATGCGGCGGCCTCGTCACCTGGCCAACGCGGCCGAGGTGGCCGGCCTCGAGCTGCGGTGCTTCTCGTTCCGCGACACCACGCCGCTGCCGCACGGACAGGTCGACGACGCGCCCTACGGCGGCGGGCCCGGCATGGTGATCCGCGTGGACGCGGTCGCCGCGGCACTCGAGGCCGTGTACGGCGAGCCGGCCGAGACGGTCCGCGACCGCCGGCCCGTGACGGTGCTCACGCCTCGCGGCCGGCAGTTCAGCGACGGTGTGGCGCGTGAGCTCGCGAGCGTCGAGGAGCTGGTCCTGCTGTGCGGCCGCTATGAGGGGTTCGACGAGCGGGTGCACGAGCACCTCGCGGGCGATGCGATCTCGCTCGGGCCGTTCGTGCTGGCGGGCGGGGAGGTGGCCGCCATGGCCATCGTCGACGCCGTGGGGCGGCGCCTGCCCGGCGCCCTCGGCAACGCTGAGAGCCTCGACCGGGAATCCTTTTCGCCCGCCCTCGGCGGTGCCGTCGAGCACCCCCACTACACCCGTCCGGCCGAGTTCCGCGGCTGGGGCATCCCGCAGGTGCTCGTCTCGGGCGACCATGCCGCCATCGAGCGCTGGCGCGCCGAGCACGTGCGCCCGCCTCGGAGCTGACCCGGGTCGGCGCCGGTCCGGCATGGGGTGGGCACCCCTGGCCGCCGAAGTGCAGGTGGGGGCTGCTGCTATGCTGCCCGTCGTTTTGCCGAGGACAGCGGGGGTCCGACGATGACGGTCATCGAGAGCCTGGAGCGGATGCAGCTGCGCGACGACCTGCCGTCGTTCAAGGCCGGCGACACCGTGCGCGTGCACTTCCGCGTCATCGAGGGCCAGCGCCAGCGCGTGCAGGTCTTCGAGGGAGTCGTGATCCGAAGGCAGGGCTCGACCTCGCGCGAGACCTTCACCGTCCGCAAGCAGAGCTTCGGCGTCGGCGTCGAGCGGACATTCCCCCTCCACTCGCCGAAGATCGAGCGCATCGAGCGCATGACGGAGGGTGACGTGAACCGCGCCAAGCTGTACTACCTGCGCGGCAAGGTGGGCAAGAAGGCGCGCGTCCGCGAGAAGCAGCGCTAGCGCCGGAAGCGGGAGCCCGAGGACGTGCCGCCGACCGCGCTGAGGACGGCGAGCCGCCCACCTGATGCGCGCAGCGGCCGCCCGGCTCGCCGTCCTTCCGTGTCGCTCTTCGCCTTCGACCGGCGCATGGGCGCCACCGTCGTCGCCGGCGCTGACGAGGCCGGCCGGGGGTGCCTGGCAGGCCCGCTCGTGGCCGCGGCGGTCGCCCTCGATCTTCGCGCCATCGGCCGGCGTGCCCGCCGCGACCTGGCCGAGCTCGACGACTCCAAGCGCCTGACGGCGCCGGCGCGCGAGGCGCTTGCCGCGGCGATCCTCGTCCACGCCCGTCAGGTGACCGTCCTGGCCGCTAGCGCGGCGACGGTCGACCGGGACGGGCTCCATCGGACGAACCTGCGCCTGCTCGGGCGCGTGCTCCTTGACCTCGACCCCGCTCCTGACCTCTGCCTGGTGGACGGCTTCCGCCTCGGCAACGCCCCGCCGCACCGGGCGATCGTCGACGGCGACGCCACCAGCGCGGCGGTGGCGGCCGCCTCGGTCATCGCGAAGACGACCCGCGATCGGCTCATGGCCGGGCCGGTCGCCGATGCCTATCCGGCGTTCGGGTTCCAGCACCACGTCGGCTACGCGACGCCAGAGCATCACCGCGCGCTTCGCGACGAGGGCCTGTGTCCGTTGCATCGCCGCTCGTTCCGGTCCGTCGCCTATCCGGAGCTGCGCCTGTTCGAGCCATAGCCCGGCGGCGCCTCGAACGCCCCGGGAAGGTGGCGGACCCGGAACGGCCGGCGGCGGGTATCGACCGCCATGAGATCGAAGCGCACGGCGTGGTCGGCGAGATCCCCTCGCCGGGCCACGATGGAGTCCGCGGCGCGCACGATTCTCCCTCGCTGCCGTGACGTGAGCGGCTCGGTGAGGGCACGCGGGTCGCCGCGCGCCTTGACCTCGATGACGGCGAGCACCCCGCGGCGGCGCGCCACGATGTCGACCTCGCCGGCCGGCGTCCTCCTGTTTCGCGCCACGATGTCCCATCCGCGGCGCCGGAGGTAGCGCTCCGCAGCCTCCTCCGCGAGCCGGCCCGTCGTCGCACGTGCATCCATGCCGGCAGCGTGCCGCCGGCGGGTATCACGGCGCAACGCGCAAGCGTCACAACACCCGCACGAGAGGGTGACATCTGTGCCGAGCGGCTGGGCTCGGCGATTGGCACGGGCACGCGCGCGACTCGACGCAATCGTGCGAGCGGCGTGACGCGGCCTCGCGCCATCGTCCATCCACATGGTCGCCCGCCTGGTCAGCCCGGCCCTCGTCGGCCTCGCAACCGCCACGGTCGCGGTTGAGGCCGACCTGCGTCCCGGCCTACCCGGATTCGCGGTGGTGGGCCTGCCCGACACGGCGGTCCAGGAGGCCCGCGAGCGAGTTCGCTCGGGCATCGCCAACCAGGCGTTCGCCCTGCCGGCCAAGCGCATCGTCGTCAATCTGGCCCCGGCCGACCTCCGCAAGGCCGGGCCCCAGTACGACCTCCCGATCGCGCTCGCGGTGCTGCAGGCCTCCGGCCAGCTCCGGCGCGAAGCCTTGGACGGGACCGGGGCCCTGGGGGAGCTTGCGCTCGACGGCTCGCTGCGCCCGGTCGCGGGCGTGCTTGCCATGGCCGAGCACGCGGCGCAGCAGCGGTGGCGACGCCTGGTCGTCCCCGCCTCTGCTGCCGCCGAGGCGTCGCTCGTCGGCGGAATCGAGGTGCTGCCGGCGCACGGTCTCCGGGAGGCGGTCGACCTCCTCGAGGGCCGCGCCGAAGCCCGGGTTCCGGACGTGGACACCGCGGCTCTGCTCCGGGCGGGAGCGGGCCGCGGCGGCCCGGATCTCGCAGACGTGCGCGGCCAGTGGCCGGCCCGCCGGGCGCTCGAGATCGCCGCCGCCGGTGGCCACTCGCTCCTGATGCTCGGACCACCGGGGAGCGGGAAGACGATGCTCGCCCGCCGGCTCCCCGGCATCCTGCCGCCCCTTCGGCTGGAGGAGGCAATCGCGATCACCAGGATCCACTCGGTGGCCGGGCTCCTCCCGACCGGTTCGGCCCTCGTCACCACCCGGCCGTTCCGGGCGCCGCACCACACGATCTCGGCGGCGGGCCTGGTCGGCGGCGGCCGGCTGCCGAGACCCGGGGAGGTGACGCTGTCGCACCTGGGCGTGCTCTTCCTGGACGAGGTCCCGGCGTTCGCGCCATCCGTTCTCGACGCCCTGCGCCAGCCGCTCGAGGAGGGCTGCATCGACGTCAGCCGCGGGATGATGACCGTCCGGTTCCCGGCCCGGACGCTCCTCGTCTGCGCCGGCAACCCATGTCCGTGCGGCTTCGACGGCGATCCCCGCCGCACGTGCGTCTGCCCACCGGCCCGCGCTGACGCGTATCGCGCGCGGATCAGCGGCCCGGTCGCCGACCGGATCGACCTCAAGGTCGACGTACCGCGCCTCGGGCGGGAGGACCTGATGGACGGACCTGCGGGCGAGCCGAGCGACGCCGTGCGCAGGCGGGTCGGCGACGCCCGCAGCATGCGGTGCTCCCGCGGACAGTCCGGCCCGAACGCCGACCTCGCCCGTGGAGAGCTGCGTCGCCTCGTCCCGATCGATCCGGCCGGCAGGTCGCTGCTCGCTCGGGCAATCGACGTTCTCGGCCTGTCGGCCCGCGGCCATGACCGTGTGCTCCGCGTCGCCCGCACGATCGCGGACCTCGAGGGCTGCGAAGACGTGGGCGCCGAGCACCTCGCCGAGTCCCTTCAGTACCGGGTGCCGGCACGCGGGCGGATCGGCTGATGAGCGCGTCCTGGGCGCTCGGCCTTGCGCTCCTTGCCGCGACGGTGAACCGGGACCTCCAGCGCACGGCGCGGGCCGCAGGAGGCGGACGAGCGCTCTGGGAGCTTTCGGACCGTGACCTTGCGCGCGCGCTTCGGCTCGGCCCGGAGGAGGACGCCGCGATGCGGCGCGCGCGCCGGGTGTTCGATCCGGCAGCACTGATCGCGTCGCTGGAGCGCGACGGCATCCGCCACGTCGCATCGGACGATCCCAACTACCCACGGCGGCTCGCGGCGATCTACGACCCGCCGTTCTGCCTCTTCGCCCGGGGCCGCCTGGACACCCTCGAACGTCTCGAGGAGGCTCCGGCCGTCGCGCTGGTCGGGAGCAGGGCGGGCACGGCGGAGGGCCTTTGGCTGGCGGCGCACCTCGGCCGCGAGCTCGCCCGCCGGGGGGCAGTCGTCGTCAGCGGGCTCGCGCGAGGCGTCGACGCCGCCGCACACGAGGGCGCGCTGGACGGCGGGGGCCTGACTGTCGCTGTCCTTGGCACCGGCCCCGACGTGGTCTATCCGCGGCGGAATGCCGCGCTCCACCGGCGGATCCTCGACCACGGCCTCGTCATCAGCGAGTACTGGCCCGGCACGGAGGCCGCTCCGTGGCGCTTCCCAGCGCGGAACAGGATCGTCGCCGGCATCTGCGATGCGGTCGTGGTCGTGCAGGCCGGTGCGTCCTCAGGCGCGCTCATCACCGCCGACTTCGGCCTCGAGGCGGGACGCCCCGTGCTCGCCGTCCCCGGCCCTCCGCTGGCCCCGCCGACGGCGGGGTGCAACCTCCTGCTCCGCGCCGGCGCGGCGCTCTGCGAGTCGGTCGAGGACGTCGTCGCCGAGCTGCCGGA
>DATFWK010000162.1:0-19933 GCA_035259345.1 Miltoncostaeaceae bacterium
CTGACCCACGCCTTCCCGGCCTGGACGTTGCGCCCGACGGGACCGGGCTCGGGGCTCGAGGAGCGGGTCACGAGGAGCCGCGCCAGCACGTTGATGAGGAACGCGACCACGAAGAGGTAGACCGCGAGCGCCACGAGCGACGTCTGGTGGAGCTTGCTCACGGCCGCGTTGAACTCGAGGGCGATCGCGCCGGCCATCGTCTGGCCGGAGCCGAGCAGCGAGCCCCAGAGCTTGGGGCTGTTGCCCAGGACCATCGCCACCGCGATCGTCTCGCCGACGGCGCGGCCGAGGCCGAGCGCCGAGGCGCCGACGATGCCGGAGCGCGCCCACGGCAGCATCGCGCCCTTCACCATCTCCCAGCGGGTCGCGCCGAGGGCGTAGGCCGCCTCCTGCTGGTCCACCGGGACCGTCGCCAGCACCTCGCGCGTGATCGCCGTGATGATGGGCAGCACCATCACGGCCAGCACGAACGACGCGAGGATCAGCGAGCCGCCCAGCACCGGACCGTGGAGGAAGCCGATCGGACCGCTGTGATCGGCCACCCACTGGAGGCCGGGCTTCACGAACGGGACGAGCACGAGCAGGCCGAAGAGGCCGTAGACCACCGACGGGATCGCCGCCAGCAGGTCGATGACCGAGGCGATCGGCCCTCGCAGGCGGTGCGGCAGGAGCAGCGTGGTCGCCAGCGCGCACCCCACGGCGATCGGCACCGCGATCACCATCGCGATGCTCGCCGTCACCAGCGTGCCGTAGATGGACGGGAGGGCGCCGAAGACGTCCCGGCTCGGGATCCACGACGTGCCCGTCAGGAAGTTCCAGAAGCCGACCTTGTCCCAGGTGTCGCCGGTCTGGCTGACCGTCTTGACGATCAGGTAGGCGATCGCGACGACGCCGATCACCGTCGCGATGGCGGTGAGGGCGACGTAGACCTGGTCCGCCAGGCGGCCCGACCGGCTCCGCTGCGTCAGGGGCACGCGCCCCGCGATCTCAGCCGGAGCGGTACCCCCCACCGAAGCGGGGGGCGGCGCGCTCAGCGCCGCCCCCCGGAGAGTGCTGGTACGAGACCGGCCGGCACGCTACTTGAGCGCGGCGACCCGGGACTTGGCCAGCGCGAGCAGCGGCTTGGGCAGCGGTGCGTAGCCCATCGAGGGCAGCTTCGCCTGAGCCGCGCTGCTGTAGAAGTAGTTCAGCACCGACTTGACGCCTGCGAGGCTGCCCGACTTCCCGGCCTTCGCGAAGTCCGAGTAGGCGAGGATCCAGGTCGTCGAGGTGATCGGGTAGGCCCGCGGGACGGGGCTGAGGGTGAGATCGACCTGCAGGTTCGCCGGGAACTTGCTCGCCTTGACGTTGCCGGCGGCGCTCATGCTCGCGACCGACGGCAGGACGTAGGCGGTCCGGCGGACGAGGACGGTGCGGGTCTTGCCGTGCACCTTCTTCTTGACGCCGACGACCTCGCTCTTGCCGACGGCGGCCATCTTGTCGGTGAGCCCCGCGTTCTGAGCGTCCGCGAGGTCGACGTAGCCGATCGAGTTGGTGTTGTTGCTGACGCACGTCGCGACGCCCGGGTTGCCGTTCGACTTGATCACGTTGGGCGCCGACCATGCCGGCAGCTGGCTGGCCCCGACCTTCGACTTGAAGTCGGAGCTCGCCTTCGAGAGGAACAGGCTGAACTGGTAGCTCGTGCCCGAGCCGTCCGAGCGCACGCATGTGGTGATCGGCGCGTTCGGGAACGAGACGCCCGGGTTCTCCTTCTTGATCTGCGGGTCATTCCAGTTCGAGATGCTGCCGGCGAAGATCTTGCCGATCGTCGAGCCGGTCAGCTGGATGCGCTTGGACTGCCCGCTGAAGTTCGTGGGCACCGTCACGGCGCCGACGAGGGTCGGGAAGTAGAGCACGTTGACCCCACCGCGCTTCGAGGCCAGGTCGCTCACCTGGTCCGGGCGAAGCGGCGCGTCAGACGCGCCGAAGTCCACCGTGCCGTTGATGAAGTTGTTGATCCCGCCGGTCGAGCCGATGCCGGTGTAGCTGCACAGGTTCGAGTCCTGGCACCACGTCTGGTAGGCGATCCGGGGGAAGGTGGCGCCGGCGCCGTCGGTTGCACCGAGCGCCGTCGCGGCCGTGGCCAGGACGGCTCCGCCCGCCAGGGCCGCCATCAATGCCTTGCGCTTCATACGTTCGTCACCTCGTTATTGAAAGTCGTCGTCCTAAACGAAACTCGGCGAAGGTAGCGGCTCAATCGCGCTCGACGTCCTCCCCACGTCGCGCCGCGACGAACATATCCGCGGGCCGGAGCGAGCCTATGTCGTAGTCGTGAACACGTCATCGCAGGATCACGACGGACAGGTGAATGAGTGGTTACGGAGCGGTGACAGAGCCTTACTCGGGCGGCCGCTCGCCATTCGTCGCAAATCCTTTACACCCGTGTCACCGCTCGCTCACCCCACGGGTGGCCCGCCCCGCTTGAATCGGAGATGCAGCGTCTCGGGAGGTCAGACGTGGATCCCATCGCCCCCTCAGCGCAGCGCGACGTCGAGGTGACGCCGGGCGCGCGGGCCGCCGGGGTCACGACGCTCCTCGCCGAGGCCCGTGTGACGCTGGCCGCCGACCGCCTCGACGAGTTGTTCCTGGCGACCAGGCGCACGCTCGAGTCGATCGTCGACGGGACGGCGCCGGAGCGGCCGGACGACTGGACCGGCTGGCCACGGCCCGGGGTGCCGCCGGAGACGCTCGTCTTCCTCCGGCCGATCGAGCTGCTGGTCCACCACCGCGGCCTGGGCGGGCAGATGCCCCGCGACGTCGCCGCGGCCCTGCTCGAGGCCGTTGACCAGCTTGCCGCCGAGCCCCGCGGCGAGCGGACCGCGCCGGGCCGGGGCTAGACGACCGAGTCGCGCAGGCGCTGGGCCTCGGGGAGGCTCTCCAGCTTCTTCAGCGTGTTGTTCTCGATCTGGCGGATGCGCTCGCGGGTGACGCCGAAGGCGCGGCCCACCTCCTCGAGCGTCCGCGGCTGCTCGCCCCGCAGGCCGAAGCGCAGCTCGATCACCTTGCGCTCGCGCTCCGGGAGCGCCTCGAGCGCCCGGCGGATGTCCTCGCGGCGCAGGTTGATGGAGGCCTCGTCGAAGGGCGAGACGGCCTGCTCGTCCTCGACGAAGTCGCCCAGCTCGGACTCCTCCTCCTCGCCGATCGGCTTCTCGAGGCTGACGGGCAGCTGCGCCATGCGCAGGATCTCGCGCACCTCGGAGGGGCTCATCCGCAGCTCCTCGGCGATCTCCTCGGGCCGGGGCTCGCGGCCGAGCCGCTGGACCAGCTGGCGCTCGAGGTGCACGACCTTGTTGAGCTTCTCCACCATGTGCACCGGGATGCGGATGGTCCGGGCCTTGTCCGCGATGGCGCGCGTGACGGCCTGTCGGATCCACCAGGTCGCGTACGTCGAGAACTTGTAGCCCTTGCGGTAGTCGAACTTCTCGACGGCGCGGATCAGCCCCAGGCTGCCCTCCTGGATGAGGTCGAGGAACGAGAGGCCGCGGCCCAGGTAGCTCTTCGCGATGGACACGACCAAGCGTAGGTTCGCCTCGACCATCTGGGTCTTGGCGACCATGTCGCCGGTCTCGATGCGCTTGGCGAGGGCGACCTCCTGCTCTGCGGTCAGGAGCGGCACCCGCCCGATCTCCCGCAGGTAGAGCCGCAGCGAGTCGAGGCTGGGCTCCACGGACAGGTCGAGCTCCGGAGCCGGCTCGCGGCCGGCCATGGCCCCGTTCTGGATCGCCGCGCCGTCGGCGTCCAGCACCTCGATGCCCAGCTCGACGAGGTGGGCATAGAAGTCGTCGACCTGCTCCTTGGCGACCTCGGCCTCCTCGAGCGCCGAGACGATCTCGTCGTATGTGAGGTACCCCTTCTCGCGACCCTCGACGACGAGCGCCCGCATCTCCTCCACGTCGGGCAAGGGTGTCTCCACGGCGGCGCGGCGAGTCGTGCTCCTCGTGCTCACGCTGGGACCCCCCGGGGTCGGTAAGGCCGGTGTCTGGCCGGACACGAAGTATACGTGGCAGAAGCGACGATCAGCGAAAACGCCCTCGGGTTGTGTCCGGCCGGGCCAAAGGCGGACAATCCGCGCGTGGCGATCGAACCGAGCAGAGCGACGGGTGAGGCCGCGCGGGGGCTGCCCGCCGACCTCCAGGCCAGCGCGCCGGCGACCCCCATCAGCCTGGGCAAGGCCGGCGTCACGCGGTCGGCCAAGGCGATCCGGATCCGGCACAACGGCGAGGAGCAGCTCTTCCAGGCCGAGGTCGAGTGCTTCGTGGACCTCGACCCGAATCAGAAGGGCGTCCACATGTCGCGCTTCGAGGAGGTCGTCAACGAGACGATCGACGAGGTCGTGATCGGCGAGGCCCTGATCGTCGAGGAGCTGGCCGAGGAGATCGCCAGCCGCGTGGTGGCCACCCAGCGGGCGCTCAGGAGCGAGGTGTCGATCCGGGCGAGCTACCCGGTCGAGAAGCGCACGCCGGTCACCGGCGTTCCGACGCAGGAGATGTACGGGCTCATCGGCATGGCCTCCGCGAGCAAGGGGCTGACGCGGCGGCTGGTCGGCGTCAGCGCCCAGGGGATGAACGCGTGCCCGTGCGCGCAGGAGCTGGTGCGCGACCAGGCCGTGACGGCCCTGCGCGAGGACGGCTTCTCGGCGCAGGAGATCGAGCGGGTGCTCTCGCGGGTGCCGATCGCGACGCACAACCAGCGCGCGCGCGGCACGCTCCTCATCGGCGCCCCCGGAACGGTCGTGCGTGCCGAGACCCTCATCGAGATCGTCGAGGACGGGATGTCGTCCGAGATCTACGAGCTCATGAAGCGGCCGGACGAGCGCTTCGTGGTGGCCAAGGCCCACGCCCGCCCGCGCTTCGTCGAGGACAGCGTGCGGGAGATGATCCGCGGCGTGCTCGACCGCCTGCCCGGGCTGCCGGACACCGCGTTCGTCCACGCGCACCAGGTCAACTACGAGACCATCCACACGCACGACGTCGAGGCCGAGCGCGCCGGGACGGTCGGCGAGATCCGCCGCGAGCTGGCGGCTGGCGTGCGCCCGGCGAGCCACACCAGCCTGCAGCAGTGGCTCCTCGGCGCCGGCTCCTGACCGCTCTGGGCCGCCCGGCCGCCTGACCTGGCCGTGCCGGAGCTCGCGATCACCGCCATCGGGCGGGACCGGCCGGGGATCGTCGCCGGGCTCACGGAGGCGCTGCTCGGGCTCGGCGCCAACCTCGAGGACTGCCGCGCCGCGCTCCTGCGCGGCACGTTCGCGATCGTCATGGCCGTCCAGGTGCCCGAGGGGGTCGACGCCGCGGCGGCGGAGGCCGGGCTCCGACCGGTCGCCGAGCGGCTCGGCCTGATCGTCTCGGTCGGCGAGGCGCCGGGCGCCGCGCCGGCGGCCGGCGAGCGCTGCGTGGTCTCCGTCTACGGGGCCGACCACCCCGGCATCGTCCACGCGGTCAGCCGGGCCATGGCGGGCCTCGCGGTCAACATCGTCGACCTCTCGTCCCGCGTGGTCGGCGACCCCCCGGTCTACGTCCTCGGCATCGCGGCCGAGCTTCCGCCGGGGGTCAGCCCGGCCGCGCTGGAGGCGGCGCTCACGCCGGTCGCCGCGGAGCAGCGCGTCGAGCTCCACCTGGAGCCGGAGGCCGACGAGGTCATTTGATCCGGGAGGTCCTCCGCTATCCGGACCGGCGCCTCAAGACCCCCGCGGTCCCCGTCCGCCGCCCCGGGGCGGCGACTCGGCGACTCGCTCGCGACCTGGAGGACACGGCGCGATCGTTCCCCCGCACCGTTGGGCTGGCGGCGCCTCAGATCGGCGCGCTCTGGCGGGTCGCCTTCGTGGACTGCACCGGGCATCCGAAGGCGCCCGACGCCCAGGGCCCGATGTGGCTCGTCGACCCCGTGCTCGTCCGTCGCGAGGGCGCCGAGATCGGCCGGGAGGGCTGCCTGAGCCTGCCCGACATCACGGCGAACGTCCGCCGCCCGGCCCGGATCTCGGTCCGCGCGCTTGACCTGGATGGGCTCGAGCGCGAGATCCGCGCCGAGGGCTTCGAGGCCCGGGTGATCCTCCACGAGATGGACCACCTCGACGGGGTCCTCATCCTCGACCGCGTCGCCTCGCTGGCGCTGGACGTCTTCCCCCGGCGGCGCTGATCACCGCGGGGCGGAGCCGTCGCCGGCGCGCCCGTCCCGCTCCTCGGCGAGGCGCTTCGCCTCGATCCGCCGGGCCCACGCCTCGTCCAGCACCGGCCAGCGGTCGAGCGCGTCGCGGTGGCGCAGGAACCAGAGGTTCTCGGGCCGGGGGAAGCTGCGGTTCTCCCATGTGGCCCGGCCCCCCGGATCGGTCGCCATCGACAGACGATGACGGCCGCGGCGGCAGGGGCGCAAGGCGCGTCTGGAGGTCCGGGCCGACTGATCCGGCGTATCCGCTCCGTCACAGGTCCGTGACCACGCGTTTCCCCAGCAAGCGCCCGATTTCGCAACACTCGACCTTTAGGTGAGGACGAAGGTGAGACCACTTCTCTGCGAGCTACACGCGCACACCACCTGGAGCGACGGTGAGCTCGCGCTGCACGAGCTGGTCGATCTCTACGGGCGCTCGGGGTTCGACGTCCTCACGGTCACCGACCACGTCATGCGGACGGACCTCCCGGCCAACGGCGGGCCCCCGCACGCGTCCGTCGGCGCGGAGAACCACGCCGCCTACCTGACCTCGATCAGGGCAGAGGCGGCCCGGGCGCGCCGGAGCTACGACATGCTGGTCGTGCCCGGCATCGAGCTGACCTACGAGGACCCGGAGCCCGCACGGGCGGCGCACGCGCTGGCCATCGGCTGTCCGGAGTTCGTCGCCCTCGACCGCGGCCTCGAGACCGCGCTGGCGCGGGCCCGCGACCTGGGCGCGGCGATCGTCGCCGCGCACCCGGAGGCGCCGGACGACCGCCCCCGCCGGCTGCGGCGGACGCACCGGTTCTGGCGCGAGTGGGACCTGCTCGGCGGGCTCATCGACCGCTACGAGCTCTTCAACGGCCGCGACCTCTTCGGCTGGGTCGCCGACGCCGGGCTCCCCGCCGTCGCGGGCGGCGACTTCCACCGCCCGCAGCACATCGGCGGGTGGAAGACCCTGATCCCCTGCAACAAGCGCGAGGACGACATCGTCGCGTACCTGCGCTCGACCCGGCCGGTCTACCTCGCGCTTGTCGAGCCGGGGCTGACGCCGCCGCTCAGGCCGCGGCGCGACCGGCGCACGAAGGTGACGGCCTAGCTCCTACCGGCCGCAGACCGGCCAAGGGGCGGCACCCTGCTGGGCGTAGAGGAGCGCGGCGACCCGGTCCTGCTCGCCGACGGATGCGGCCGCAGGGTCCGCTCCCTGGCCGCCGAGCCGCTGCCAGGTGGCCGGGTCGAACTGGTACTTGCCCCGGAAGAGCCCGCTCGGGGACACCGCCCGTGGGTTGCCGCCCGACTCGCACGCCGCGATGGCGGCAAGCGCGCCGCTGCTGCCGGTGCCGGTGACGGTGCCGAGCGGAAGCCCGGACACCAGCGTGCCCCCTGCCGGCGCCGCGACGACCGGGGCCCGCGTCACGGCGACGCTCACCCGGGCGCGAGCAGCCCTGAGCGCGACGAGGCGGGCGGCCGCGGCGCGGCGGCGAGCCTCGACGGCGATCATGACCGCGAGGCGCCCGCGCGCCGAGACGAGGACGGCGCGGCGGCTCGCGACCACGGCACGGACCTGCGCCAGGCGGCTGTGCGCCTCCTGAGCCTCCTGGCGCTCCGCCACCTGGTCGGCGAGGAGCTGCCGGCGCGCCACGGCCATACGGGCCTTGGCGGCGGCGATGCTGGCCACGACCTGGCCGTCCCGGTTCTCCACCCGGCGGAACAGGTCCACCTTGGCCATCGCGTCCGAGAGGCTCGACGAGCTCAGGATGATCTCCACGCCGCTCGGCGGCGGCTGGCGATAGATGGCCGACACCCGGCTGGCGAGGTTGCGCATGGCGCTCCTGTGGTCCCGCCGCGCCTGCCGGAGCTCCGCGGCGTTCTCGCGGATGCGCTGCCGCGTGGCGTCGAGTGCGGCCTGCGCCCGGTCGTACGATGCCGCCGCCTCGCCGTAGCGGGCGTCGAGGCCGGCGACCTCGACCTCGAGCCGGCGGACGGCCTCCTGCTGCTGCCCGATCCCCGCCGCGCGCGCCGCGGTCGGGATCGCCCAGGCGACGCCCGCCACGACGAGCGCGATGAGGGCGCTCCGCCATCGACGATGCTCCGCGAGGGATGTCTTGGCGGCGTCCATGAGACGTCGGAGCCGGGCCTGCGTCCTGCCGACCCGCGGCCGCGCGGGACCGTACCACGGCGCCCGCCGCCGGAAAACGGTGCGGGGGTCGCTGGTAGGTTGTGACGATGAAGAAACAGTCCGATCGCGCCGCGCAGGTGGACGGGACGCGCCGCGGCGGACAGGCCTACCTCGCCCACTGGGGGCTGGCCGAGGCGCCCTTCCTGCTCGAGCCGGACACCCGCTTCGCCTTCGAGCGGGCCGATCACCGGGAGGGCCTCGCCCGGATCCTGTTCGGGCTCACCCAGCTGGGGGGCGTCGTGCTCGTCACCGGCGAGATCGGGTGCGGCAAGACGATGCTGGCGCACTCGCTGGCCCGGACGCTCGGCGAGGAGGACTTCCACCTGGCGGCCGTGGCGAACCCGCCGCGCACCGCGGCGGCGCTCCTGGCGGCGCTCGCGGCCGCGTTCGACGGGACGGCGCACGGCGGCTCAACCGGGCGCCTGGCGACCCTGCTCCGCGAGCAGGTGGAGGGCGCGTCGGCCGCCGGGCAGAGCCCGGTCGTGCTCGTCGACGAGGCCCAGCGTGTCGACCTGCGGGCGCTCGACGAGCTGCGGCTCCTGACGAACCCCGGGGAGGGCCCGGCGGCGCCAGTGGTGCTCCTCGGCCAGCCGGAGCTCGCGGCGCGCGTCGCCCGCGTCCCCCAGCTCGACCAGCGCGTCGTCGTGCGCTACCACCTGGGGCCGATGAGCGAGGCCGAGGTGGCGGCGTACATCGCCCACCGGACCCGCGTCGCCGGCGCGCCGCGGGCGATCTTCTCCCAGCGGGCGTCCGGCGCCGTCCACGACAAGACCGGCGGCGTGCCGCGCCTGGTCAACCTGCTCGCCGCGAACGCGCTCTTCGTGGGCTATGCCCGCGGGGAGGCCGTCGTCGGCGAGGACACGGTGCGCGACGTAGCCGACGATCGCAGCCTGCACAGCCAGGAGGCGCTCGCCGGATGAGCAACGTGAGCTACCAGGCGATCCTCGACGAGCCGGCGGCGCGGCCGGCGGCTGCGCCAAGACCTCCGGCGGTGACCTTCGCGCCGCTGCGCCCGGGCGCGGTCGCCACCCGGCGCAAGGACGCCCGGAAGACCGTCCGGGTGCGGCTCTCGAGGACCCAGGCGGACTGGCTGCGGCACGTCCGCAAGGTCTCCGGCGGCACCGCCTCGACCGACGCCGTCGTGCGGGCGCTGCTGGACGTCGCCCGCGAGCTCGACGTGGACTGGGCGGCCCTTCGGACCGGGGCCGAGCTGCGGGCCGCCGTCTCGGAGGCGGTCGGCGTGCGCCGCCAGGGCTGATGGCGAAGGCCTGGGAGGTCCACGGGCTGCACGGCGACCTTCGCTTCGAGGAGGCGGCGGGCCGCGTGATCCTCACGCGCTGGCGGGAGATGATGAGCTTCCGGGAGGGGACCCTGGCCGGCGAGGACATCGAGGAGCTCCACGCCATGCGGGTCTCCTCGCGGCGGCTGCGCGCGGCGATGGACGCCTTCGCCGACGCCTTCCCGAGCCGCCCGTTCAAGCGCCGGCTCAAGCGGGTGAAGGAGATCACCGACACGCTGGGCGACGCCCGCGACCTCGACGTCGCCGTCGAGGGGCTCGAGGCGATCCTGCCCGAGATGGCGCCCGAAGAGCGTCCCGGCATCGAGGCGCTGATCGCCGAGTACCGCGACCGCCGCGCAGACGAGAACCGGCACATCGTGGCGCTGTTCGAGCGTCTCGACGACGAGGGCTTCGCGGACGACTTCGAGCGTTGGGTCGCCCGCCGCACCGGCGTGACCGTCGAGGAGCTCGACCCGCAGCCGCCGGCGCGGCACTGAGGGACGATGGCGAAGCCCCGCCCCGTCCCCGGCATCGACCCCCACCGGCGCATCCGGCCGAACGCCCGGCGCATCCTTGCGGTGCGGGTCGACGAGGTCTGGTCGTACGAGCCCTTCGTCTCCGACCCCAACGCCGTGCGCGAGCTGCACGACATGCGGATCGCGTGCAAGCGGCTGCGGTACCTGCTCGAGATCTTCGCGGTCGCGTTCGCGGACGACCTCGAGCCGTACATCGACGAGGTCAAGGACCTGCAGGACCTGCTCGGCGAGATCCACGACCGCGACGTCCAGGTGCCGATGCTGGCCGAGCACCTCGAGGAGCTCAGGGAGCACGGCGACGTAGCCGCGCGGCGGCTGGTCGCACAGGAGCGCCGCACGCGGGTGAACGGCGGGTCCGTCTCGGAGGCCTCGTACCGGAGCTTCCGCCGGCGGCTCGAGGCGTGGAGCCGGGCGGACCAGCGCCCGGGCATCGAGGCGCTGCTCGCGCGCCGCCGCCAGGAGCGTGACGCGCTCTACGCGCGCTTCCTGGGCGAGTGGGCGCGGTTGCGCGACGAGGGCTTCCGGGCCCGGCTGGAGGACGTTCTCGGCATCCGGTGAGCGGCGCGGCTTCCGTCGCTCCGAGCGAGATTTCCGGGCACCCGTAATTGTTGCGTGGCGTTCACAAGCGCCAGTAGCGTGCGGCCATTCGTCCGTTGCCAGACGGGCACACATGGAGGGGAGAGGACTTGAAGAAGCACGTCGCAGTGCTTGCGGCTGCGGCTGCCGTCGCAAGTTGCGGGCTGGCAGCCACCGCGGTCGCGGCCCACCAGAACGCCACGGTCAAGGTCCAGGCCGGCATGGTCTCGGACATCGGGGGAATCAACGACCGCTCGTTCAACTTCCTTGCCAACCGCGGGCTCCAGCAGGCGGGGGCTGCCCTGAAGTTCAAGAGCGCCCTGCGCGAGTCGCACACGGCGGCCGACTACATCCCGAACATCCAGCGGCTCGTCGCCCAGAAGGACAACGTCGTCGTGACAGTCGGCTTCCTCATGGGTGACGCGACCGGGAAGATGGCGCGCCGCTACCCGAAGACCAGCTTCGCGATCGTGGACTTCTCCGCGAAGGACAAGGCGACGATCAACGGCGCCAAGAACGTGAAGGGGCTCCTCTTCAAGGAGCAGCAGGCCGGGTACCTGGCGGGGTACGCCGCCGGCCTCGTCGAGAAGCAGACGAGCGGGGTGCAGGGCCTGAACAGCCAGCAGATCATCTCAGCCGTCGGCGGCCAGAAGATCCCGCCGGTCGACCACTACATCGCCGGCTACAAGGCGGGCGCCCAGGCGGCCGACCCGGGCATCAACGTGCTGGTCGCCTACTCCCAGGACTTCATCGACCAGGCCAAGTGCAGCGAGCAGGCCCTCGCCCAGATCGACCAGGGCTCTGACATCGTCTTCCAGGTGGCCGGCAACTGCGGGCTCGGCGCGCTCTCGGCGGCGAAGAGCCGCAGCGTGTGGGGCATCGGCGTCGATGCGAACCAGGGCTACCTCGGCCCCTTCGTGCTCACCAGCGCGGAGAAGAGGGTCGACGTCGCCGTGAAGAAGGCCATCACCGAGGTCTCGAAGGGGACCTTCAAGGGCGGCAGCGACGAGACGTTCGAGCTGAAGAACAACGGCGTCGCCATGAGCCCGCTCAGCACCGCGCTGCCGGCGGCGCTCAGGACGCAGATCCAGGCTCAGGTCGACAAGGTCAAGGCCGACATCATCGCCGGGAAGGTCAAGATCCCGACGACGGTCTGAGTCGGGTTCCCGCAGGGCGGCTCGGATGGCTCCTCCGAACGTGAGCCCGTCCGGGCCGCCGCTGCTCGAGCTCCGAGGCATCACCAAGCGGTTCCCCGGCGTCGTCGCGAACGACGGGATCGACCTCGACCTGCGGGTCGGCGAGGTCCACGCGCTGCTCGGCGAGAACGGCGCGGGCAAGAGCACGCTGATGAACGTGCTCTACGGCCTCTACCACCCGGACGAGGGCAGCATCCTCGTCCGGGGCGAGCCGCTGCGGCTCAGGAGCCCCCGGGACGCGATCGAGGCCGGCATCGGCATGGTCCACCAGCACTTCCAGCTGATCCCGGTGCTCACCGTCGCCGAGAACATCGTGCTGGCCGAGGAGCCGCACCGCGGCCCGCTCATGGACCTGCGCAGTGCCGACCGCCAGGTCGCCGAGCTCTCGTCGCGATACGGGCTCACGGTCGACCCTCGCCAGCGGGTCGAGGAGGCGAGCGTCGGGCAGCAGCAGCGCGCCGAGATCCTGAAGGCCCTCTACCGCCAGGCCGAGGTTCTGATTCTCGACGAGCCGACGGCCGTGCTGTCGCCGCAGGAGACCGAGGAGCTCTTCACGGTGCTCCGTGGCCTCCGGGAGGACGGCCGCGGGATCATCTTCATCAGCCACAAGCTGACGGAGGTCCTCGAGCTGGCCGACCGCATCACGGTCCTGCGCCGGGGCCGACGGGTCGCGACGATGCCGCGCGAGGGCGCGACGCGGGAGTCGCTCGCAGAGCTCATGGTGGGGCGACACGTGGACCTCTCCGGCACCAGGCGCCCGACCAGGAACATCGGCCGACCGGTGCTCGAGATCGCGGGCCTCGACGTCGACGACGACCGCGGGCTCCCGGCCGTGCGTGATCTCGCGGTCAGCGTGCGAGCCGGGGAGGTCGTCGCGGTCGCCGGCGTGGACGGGAACGGCCAGACGGAGCTCGTGCAGGCCATCACCGGCCTCCGGCGGCCCGCGGCAGGCCGCATCGCGCTCGCCGGCCGCGACATCAGCAGGGCGAGCCCGCGCCAGGCCCTCCGGGCCGGCATCGGCCACATCCCCGAGGACCGCCACCGCCACGGCCTCGTGCTGGAGTTCTCCATCGCCGAGAACGTCGTGATCGAGGATCACTTCGGCCCGCCCGTCGCGACCGGGGGCTGGATGCATCCGCGGGCGATGGTCGACCGCGCCGCCCGGCTCATCAAGGCCTTCGACGTGCGCGGCGGGAGCCCGGAGACCCAGGCGGGCGCCCTCTCCGGCGGCAACCAGCAGAAGCTCGTCTGCGCGCGGGAGATGGACCGCTCGCCGGCGCTCGTGATCGCCGCCCAGCCGACGCGGGGGCTCGACATCGGGGCGGTCGAGTTCGTACACGACCGGCTCATCGCCCAGCGCGACGCGGGCGGCGCCGTCCTCCTCGTCTCCTTCGAGCTGGACGAGGTCCTGGAGCTGGCCGACCGGATCCTCGTCATGTACGAGGGGCGGATCGCCCTCGAGCGGCCGGGCGACGGGGCGACCAGGGAGGAGCTCGGGCTCGCCATGACCGGGAGCCTGGCCGCGGAGCCGGCGCCGGCATGAGGGCGGCGATCGCCCGGGCGGCGCGCGCTGCCCGCTTCCCGGCGATCGCGGTGGTGCTCGCGTTCGTCGTCGGCGGCCTCGTGGTGCTGCTCACCGGCAACAACCCGTTCTCCGTCTACAAGCAGCTCATCCTCGGCGCCGGGCTGGACTACCCGTTCCACTGGCTGCCCGGGAACCCGCTCGGCGTCGATCCGGACATCGCGAAGTTCAACCTCGTGGCCACGATCGTGGCCACGACGCCGCTGATCCTCGCCGGCCTGTGCGTCGCCTTCGCCTTCCGCGCGGGCCTGTTCAACATCGGCGGCACGGGCCAGTTCTGGGTCGGCGGCGTGACCGCCTTCGTGATCGCCGACCGGCTCTCGGGCCTCCCGGGCCCGCTCCTGATCCTGCTCGCCATCGCCGGCGCGGCGCTCGGCGGTGCCGTCTGGGGCGCGATCCCCGGCTACTTCAAGGCGGCGCGCGGCGCGCACGAGGTGATCTCGACCATCATGCTGAACTGGGTCGCGGTCTACCTCGGTCAGTACCTCTTCGGCCTGGACGGGCCGCTGAAGGGGCCGACCGAGAACCCCATCTCGGTGGACATCCCCGACAGGGCCAAGCTGCCGGGCATCTGGGGCGACGTCCAGCCGGTCCACGCGGGGATCTTCGTCGCGCTGGGCGCGGCGGTGGCGTTCTCGCTCATCTTCCGCCGGACGGCCTTCGGGTACGACGTGCGCGCGGTCGGCTTCAACCCGGAGGCCGCGCGCGCCGGCGGCGTGCGCGTCGGGCGGATCATCGTGCTGGCGATGGCCGTGAGCGGCCTGTTCGCCGGCCTGGCCGGCGGCGGCGAGGTGCTCGGCGTCAACTACCACATCGCGAGCAACGAGTTCGCGCCCCTGCAGATCGGGTTCGTCGGGATCGCCGTCGCCCTCCTCGGGCGCAACACGGCGATCGGGTGCGTGCTCGCGGCATTCCTGTTCGGCGCTCTCCAATCCGGCTCGAACCAGCTCCAGGGGGCGTTCGCGTCCGATCTCGCGGTGCCGCTCTCGCAGACGGTCCAGGGCGTCATCGTGCTGCTGGTGAGCGCCGAGCTGATCGGGCGCAAGCTGACGACGCGGCGGGTCGCGCGCCGGCCGGCGGAGCGGCTGCCGGACGAGGGACAGGCCCCGGCCGCGCCATGACCTCGGTCGCGCTGCCACGCCCGATGAGCTCGCCCAAGGCAGTGGCCTGGGCCGGCATCGTCGTCGCCCTCGTGGGGCTCTGGCTGGCCCTGCCCCCGTGGACGGTCCGGACGCCCGTGCCGTCGCTGGTCCTCTGCCTCGGGGCGCTCGGATGCGGCATCCACGCCGCACGCTCCGGCGCGCGGCAGGAGGGCTGGTGGGCCATCCTGGCGGCGGTGCTCGCCGGGCTCCTCGCCTTCCAGGCGACCCAGGCCCAGGTCGGCACGCTCGACGACATCATCAGCGCCGGGCTGTTCGCGGCGACGCTGCGGTGGGCGACGCCCCTCACCTTCGGCGCGATCGGCGGGCTCTTCTCGGAGCGGACCGGGGTCGTGAACATCGGCCTCGAAGGGGCGATGCTCTTCGGCGCCTTCTTCGCCGTCTGGGGAGCGGCCGAGACCGGAAACTGGTTCGTGGGCGTGCTCGCCGCGCTCGCGATCGGCGCGCTGGTCGGGCTGCTGCACGCCGTCTTCTGCGTGCACCTCCGCGCGGACCAGATCGTGGTCGGCACGGCCGTCAACCTGCTCGCCCTCGGGGTCACGTCGTTCCTGCTGCGGAAGATCTACGGCTTCAGCGGCACGCCGGCGGACCTGGACCAGATCCCCAACGTCTCGATCCCGCTGATCCGCGACATCCCGTTCGTCGGGGACGTCATCGGCGACATGAACCTCTTGATCTGGGTCGGGCTGGCCACGGTCCCGCTCGCGTGGCTGATCATCTTCCGCACCCCGCTCGGGCTCCGGATGCGGGCCGTCGGCGAGAACCCCCGCGCGGCGGAGACCGTGGGGATCGGCGTCTATCTCATCCGGGACCTCGGCGTGGTCGTGAGCGGGATGCTGGCCGCGCTCGGCGGCGCCTACCTCTCGCTGGCGTTCACCGGCTCGTTCAACGAGGGCATGACGGCGGGGCGCGGGTTCATCGCGCTTGCCGTCCTCATCCTCGGCAAGTGGCGGCCGTTCCCGATCCTGGCCTCGGCGCTCCTGTTCGGCTTCGCCAGCGCCCTCGCCGACCGGCTGAGCTCCGTCGGCATCAGCGCGGACCTGTTGAAGGGCCTCCCCTACATTGTCACGCTGATCGCGCTGGTCGGGTTCATCGGCCGCTCGACCGCGCCGGCGGCGGACGGGAAGCCGTACGTGCGCGGCGGCGCCTGAGGCCGGCTAGAAGCACTGCCACACGACCGCCGCGTTGAGCGAGGTCCGCTTTCGCATGGTCGCCATGGGGAACGCCATCGCCTTCGGGCACACGGCGGCCCGCGTCCCCGAGTACTCGGCGTTCAGGATCGGCTTGCCGGCGGTGACGAAGGCCTTGAGCGCCGAGCATTCGCCGAACTGCCAGCACTGCTCGTTCACCGTCCCGTCCGCGACGGCCGCCATGTCCGCCGTGAAGCCGTCGCTCGCCACGCCGTTCTTCAGGAACCAGGCCAGGCCGAGGCCGTGCATGTCGGCCGCAAGCGCGGTGTTGAACGTCTCCTGGTGTTGCTTGGTGAGCGGGAAGCCGGTGGCGCCTGACCCTTCGAGGTACGTGTCGTCGAGGTCGGTCTCGACGCCGTCGAAGCCGGCGTTCTTACACTTCTGGAAGCGGCCGACGAGGATCTGGTGCAGGGTCTTGCCGGTCGGGCCCCTGGCGCCGTCGAGCTGGCGGATGTCCACGTAGCGCTCGTCCGCGAAGCCCGCGAGGGTCTTGCCCAGGATCGACGGCGCGTAGTCGCCGGCGTCGGGCCGGTAGCTCTCCCACGAGCCGGTCTCGAGGTAGCAGATGGCTCGCTTCCCCTGGGCGTGGAGCGTGCTCACGATCGCCGCCGTCTGGGCCGGCGTACCGGTGCCGGCGCCGTCGTAGTCGATGTCGTAGACCTGCACCGCCTTGGTCGTGTCCACCGGCCAGGTCAGCTGCCACTGCCACGAGCCCACGGCGCCCGGCTGCCACCAGGCAGCCGGCAGCGCGGCCGCCCGTGGAGCTGGCACCTGGGGAACGTGGAGCCGGGTTGCCCGCGGCGCCCTCGCCAGGGACTGGGCCGGCAGCACCACCGCGGCCAGCGCGACGCCCGTCGTCACGGCTCTCGACCACCGCATGGGGGCCTTCCTTTCGTCGCCTCGTCGCCCCTTCGCGGATGGCGGACGGACTCCTACGCGGCCTTAAAGGGGCGCGTTAAAGGGGCTGCGCGACCCGCGAGGCGGGTCCGGTCAGGCGGCCGTGGCCGCCACGATCTCGGCCATCAGCTCGTGCATGTCGTGGTTGGCCTCGTAGACGACGGTCTGCCGCTGCGCGCCGTTCCCGCGGTCCAGCAGGTCCCCCACTCCTGCGATCGCGTCCTCGGTGCCGAGGTCCTGGGCGTGCTCGCGCGCCTCGTCGAGCAGGCGGCGGGCGAGCGCCTTGATCGGGGCGCGCTTGGTGGTGGGAAGGTCCACGAGCTCCCCGTCGAGCCCGTGACGCGCGGCGATCCAGCGGTTCTCGTCGAGCATCTCGTGGGGATGGCGCGCGGGGACGGCGCCGGCGTCGTGGGCGAGCGCGAGGGAGCGCACCAGGGCCTGCACCAGCGCGACGAGCCCGACGGTGTGCTCCAGCCGGGTCTGGGCGTCCATGACGCGCACCTCGACGGTGCCGAACCGCGGATGCGGGCGCACGTCGTACCAGAGGTACGTGTAGTCCTCGATGACGCCGGAGGCGACCATGAACTCGATCCGCCGCGCGTAGTCCTCCCAGTCGAGGTAGTACGGCGGCACGCCGACGCGGGGGAAGGCGCGGAAGATCGGCATGCGCGTCGACATGAGCCCGGTGGCCGCGCCCTGCCAGTAGGGCGAGTTGGCCGACAGGGCGAGGAGCAGCGGCAGGTGGAGGCGCATCCCGTTCGCCACCGAGATGGCCTTGTCCGCGTCGTCCAGGCCCACGTGCACGTGCATGCCGAAGATCAGCTCCTGCCGGGCGACGAAGCGGAGCGCGCTGATCAGGTCCCGGTAGCGCGGCCGGGCCACGATGCGCTGCTGATCCCAGCGGGCGAACGGGTGGGTGCCCGCCGATCCGATGGCGAGGCCGTGGCCGCCGGCGCGCTCGGCCACCGCGTGGCGCAGCGACCGCAGCTGGTCGGCGGCCTCGACCGGCCCCGAGCAGGGGTCCGTGGAGATCTCGAGCACCGACTCGAGGAGCTCCGGCTTGACCTCCCCCACGGGCACGTCGCCGAGCATCTGCTCGATGGCGTTCACCAGGTCGAGGGTGCCGGCGTCGAGGATCATCAGCTCCTCCTCGACCCCGACCGAGAAGCCGCGGCTCGTGAAGTTGGGCTCGACGCCTCCGGGCGGGCGCTCCGCGCCGTCCGGCATCAATCCTGGCTCCGCACCCCGTGCACCGGGTTGCCGGCGGCCTCCCACTGGTAGTACGAGCAGGCGGGGCCCATCGAGGGCTCGTAGACGTCCACCTTGGGGTTGCGGCCGATGTCGCGGGCCGTCGCCGAGTGGCGGAGGAGGCTGGGGTCGTCGCGTTCCGGCCAGACGATGATGAGGTGCGCCGCCGTCAGGTGCATGGCCACGAACTGGCACCCGTCGGCCGGGCACGGCCAGGGATCAGTGCGCACGCAGTACCAGCCGGAGTAGTCCTCACCGGACTCGTCCGTCCACAGGGCCTCCTCGGCCGGCGCGATCGTGAGGACCTCAGGCTCGATCACGCCGATCCTCGGCCGCTCGGGACGGACCTCGGGGAGCTCGTCGGCCATGCGGCCGCGATGTTACCTCGCGCTCGTGCCGCCGCCGGACGTCCTGGTCCGCCCGCGCTACCGCCGGAGCCGGCGCATGCCGCACACGGCCGGCCCGGCGTACTCGGTGACGCCGCCCGCGAGCACGATCGCGTAGGCCTCGGCCGCCGCCTCGGGCTCGCCCCGGGCCTCGAGCAGCATTGCCAGCTCGAAGGCCGCCCGCGGCGCCTGGCTCGGGTGGCCGGTCTCGAGCGCGGCCCGCAGCGCTTCCTCGGCCTCGGCCGGCCGGCCCTCCGCCACGTGGAGGACGCCGAGGTCGACCAGGCCCCACGGCACGAGATCCGGATCGCCGGAGGCGATGCGACGCTCGAGCTCCGCCCGGTGGGCCGTCACGGCTGTCTCGCCCCTGCGGCCGGGACCTGCGCCGGCTCGCGCCCGTCCCGCCAGACCGCGGTGCCGTCGGCGTAGACCATCAGCTTCCAGATCGGCGCGCGCACCTTGAGCTCGTCGATCACGAAGCGGCACGCGGCGAAGGCCGCCGGCCGGTGGGGCGCGGAGGCCGCCGCCGCGACGCTGGGCTCCCCCACCTCCACCCGACCGGTGCGGTGCACGGCCGCCACGCGGGCGCCGAACCGGGCCTCGGCCTCCTCGCACACCGCCGCCAGCTCGCTGATCGCGAGCTCCTCGTACGCCTCGTAGACGATTGCGACGACCTCCCGCCGGCCCCCCTCGCGGCGCACCATCCCGAGGAAGGTCGCAAGGCCCCCGTGCTCCGGATCGGCGACGTGCGCCACCAGCGGCGCGAGATCGAGGGGCGCCTCCGTGAGCCCGGTCATCCGCCGGACACCGGCAGCACGAACGCCACCTCGTCCCCGTCCTCGAGCGGCGCTCCGGGGATCGTCCACTCATGGTTCACCGCGTAGCGGAGGCCCGCGGGCGGGTCCGCGCCGGCGATCTCCTCCGGCAGGTGCGACCAGAGGGCGCCGACCGGCGTGGCCTTGGGCACGCTCATCTCCAGGCGGTCGGTGCCTGCGGCCTGGCGGAGCGAGGCGAAGAGGCGGACGGTGACGGCGATCTCCGGGGGCATCCGGAGGATGTTAGTGGCCTCGCGGGCGGGAGCGCCGTCCCGAAAATGGCGGCGGCGCGAGCCAGAGGCCCGCGCCGCGCGCTTCGGGGATATGGGTCCGCTGCCTAGCCGGTCACTGCCGGGGCCACGGGCTGGAGCACCGGGGCGATCACGGTCCGGGCGCTCGCCCGCACGGTCGCCGCGTTCGCCGCCGAGGCGGTTGCGACGTTCGTGCGCAGGCCGGAGACGCCACGGTCGATCCGCACGCGGATCTTGATCGTCTTCGACGCGCCCGGCGCGAGGTTCCCGAGGGAGACCACGGCCGTGCCCTTGCTCAGCTTGACCGTCGCGGTCTTGCCGGGCAGCGACATGGAGGGCGGGAGGATGTCGCGCATGACGACGCTCCGGGCCCGGACCTTGCCGCGGTTACGGACGGTGATGGTGTAGGTGATGGTCTGGCCGGCGGTGGCCCGGGCGGGGCCGCGCTTGACGATGCC
>DATFWK010000163.1:0-12258 GCA_035259345.1 Miltoncostaeaceae bacterium
GGGATACCGCGTCGTGACCCGCTCGGGGGGCCTGATCGCGGCGCTCGACCGGCTCGAGCCCGGCCTCGTGATGCTGCACGACTGCTTCTCGTTCCCCGGCGCGATCGCGTCGTGGGCGTCCACGCGCCGCGTCCCGGTCGCGATGATGTGCCACTCCGACGCTGTCCTCACCGCGGACGTCCTGCCGCGCCCGCTTCGGCCCGCCGTCCGGGCGGCGCTGCGGCGGGTGCAGCGCCGGGGCCTCGCCGCTGCGGCCCTGGTCGTGATCCCCTCCCACACCACGGCCGGCAGGCTCGCGCCCGACCTGCGGGCCGATGCGGTCCACGTCCCGCTGGGCGTCGACCTCGGCACCTTTGCCGAGGCGAGGCGCGATCCCGAGCTTCACGACCGCCTCGCCCCGGACGGGGCGGCGCTCGTTCTGCACGCGGGGAGGCTCTCGAGCGAGAAGGGCGTGCTCGCGCTGCCGCGGATGCTGGCGTCGCTGCGGGTGCCGGCGCGGCTCGCGATCGCCGGGACGGGGGCGCTCGAGCCACGGCTCCGCCGCGAGGCGATGCGCCTCGGCGTCGCAGGGCGCATGAGGATGCTCGGGCACGTGGCGGACCGCGACGCCCTCGCGACGCTGATGGCCAGCGCCGACTGCTTCGTCCACCCGAATCCGGCCGAAGCGTTCGGCCTGGCCCCCCTCGAGGCGCTCGCCGCGGGCTGCCCGGTCGTGGCGCCCGCCAGCGGCGGGTGCCGTGAGAACCTCGACCGTGACGGCTGCGTGCTGGTGCCGCCGGGCGACCCGGACGCCCTCGCGCGGGGTGTCGAGGTGGCGCTGGCTGCGCCGCGCCCGAGCGGCGACGTCTCGGACCTGGACTGGGGGCGGACGTTCACGCGGGAGTGGGAGCTCTACCGGGCGCTCGCGGCATGAGCCGGCTCGTGATCGCGATCCACGACGTCGTCCCGCAACGGCTCGAGGCCGCCCGCGCCTGGCGTCGCCTGGTGGAGCGCCAGATCGGGGGCCCGGTGAGCCTGCTCGTCGTCCCGCGCTACGGCGGGCGCGACGCCTGGGACGGCACGGAGGGGCTCGCGTGGCTCCGAAGCCGCGCGTCGGAGGGCGACGAGATCGTCGTCCACGGGCTCTCGCACACGACGACGAGCGGGCGCGACGGGGCCGAGCTCGCGAAGCGCCATCCGGACGACGTGTTCCGGCGGGTGGTCGAGGGCACCCGCGAGCTCTCGCGCGTCGGCCTGTGCGGGACCGGCTTCATCGCGCCGGCCTATGTCCACCCGGTGCCGGCCGGCACCGCCTGCAACCTCGCCGGCCTCGCCTGGTGGGCCACCCGGTGGCGGCTCGAGTGGGACGGGGAGGGCTGCTGGCTGCCGAGCATCAGCCTCGGCGCTTCGACCCGGGCCCGCAGGCTGTGGTCGCCGCCGTTCGCGCGCGTCGCCGTCCTGGCCGCCGTCTCATGGGAGAACGTCCGGCTGGACCTCCACACCGCCGACCTCGACCATCCGGCCCTCACCGCGGCGGGGCTCAACGCGCTCCATGCCCTGCTCGAGCAGGGGCGCACGCTCGTCACGCACTCGCAGCTCGTGGCAGCGAGCTCGGGCGCGGTGGGCACCTGGCCAGAGCTCCCCACCGGGAGCGCGGCCGCGGGCTGAGGCGGCGTCGTGCGCCGGTGGACCGCCGGCTGCTGAAATGAGTGCCTGCTCGTAGCGCCCCTCATCGCGCCCGTGCCGCTCACGCCGCCGGCCTCCGCGCCGTCGCCGGGCCCCAGCGGGCTGATCGCGTTCGACAGCACGCTCGACGGCGGCGGGTCGATCTTCGTCGTGCGCGCCGACGGCACCGGGCTGCGGCATGTCAGCCGCGAGACCGGGAGCGCCCACCCGGCGTGGGCCCCGGACGGGCGGCGCATCGCCTACGACAACGGCGGCGACGGCCTCGAGACGGAGGTGCATCTCGCCGCGACGGGCGGCGCGGTGCGAGCGCTCCGCCGCCCGAACGGGGCCTTCGGGGCGCGGTGGTCGCCGGACGGCCGGCGCCTCGCGTTCGTCGCGACGGCCGCCTCCGGACGGCCCGAGGTCTGGGTGGCCGACGCCCGCACGCTTCGCGCCCGGCGGCTCGCCGCGACGGCGACCCTCCCCCGCTGGTCGCCGAACGGCCGCGTCGTGGCCGTCGTCAAGCCGGGCAGCGGAGCGCTCGTGCTGGTGCCGTCCGGCGGGGGGCGGCCGCGGCGGCTCGGGGTGACGGCATCCCAGGGCCCCTCCGCGCCGGCCTGGGCGCCGGACGGGCGCCGCCTCGCGGTGGTGGACCCGGCCGGCCGGCTCGAGGTCGTCGACGCGCGCACGGGAGGGCTCCACCGCCTCACGCCCAGCACCGGGCGAGGGGGCGCCGCGCTGCCGGCGTGGTCGCCGGACGGGCGCCTGATCGCGGCGCTCGTCGGACCGCGGGCGGTCCTCACCGTGATGCGGCCCGACGGCTCGGCACGGCTGGCCCTCGCGCCGACCGACGGCCTGAGCGCGCCGGCCTGGTCGCCGGACGGGCGGTTCCTCGCCTTCGCAGACCGGGCGCATCACCTCGAGGTGATCGGGCGGGCCGGCTCCGGGCGGCGGCGCCTCACGAGCGACACCGCCGCCGACGCGGACCCGGCCTGGGCCCCCGCCGGGTGAGGCCCGTGGGACGGGCGACTACGCTCCCGTCCTGCCCCTCGACCTGCGCATCCTGGGTCCCGTCGAGGCACGCCGGGACGGCCGCGCGCTCCAGCTCGGCGGCGCGAAGCAGCGGGCCGTCCTCGGCCTCTTGCTGCTGGGCGCCCCGCGGGTGGTCTCCGTCGACCGGCTGGCCGAGGCGCTCTACGGCGACGCCCCGCCGGCGACTGCACTGACCCAGATCCAGGGGCACATCTCCCGCCTCAGGCGCGAGCTCGACCCCGGGCACGAGCCGGGCGACGACGACGCGCTCATCGTCACGCAGGCACCCGGCTACGCGATCCGGCCGGGCCAGGCCGAGCTCGACCTCGCGCGCTTCGAGGGCGCCGCCGCCGCCGGCAGGAGCGCCCTGGCGAGCGGGGACGCTGCCAGCGCATCGGCGCTCCTCCGCGAGGCGCTTGCCCTGTGGCGGGGGCCGCCGCTGCCGGAGCTGGAGGCCGCCCCGGCCACACGCGCGGCGGTCGGCCGGCTGGCCGAGATGCGTCTCGCAGCCCTGGAGGACCGGATCGAGGCGGACCTCGCTCTCGGCGACCACGCCGAGGTCGTCGGCGAGCTCCAGGAGCTGGTCGGGGAGGAGCCGCTGCGCGAGCGCCCCCGCGCGCTGCTCATGCTGGCCCTCTACGGAGCCGGACGGCAGGCCGACGCCCTGGCCGCTTACCGTGACGCGCGCGCAGCGCTCGTGGGCGAGCTCGGCCTCGAGCCGGGCGTGGCCCTCCGGGAGCTCGAGCGGGCGATCCTCACGCAGGACCCCGCCCTGCTGCCGCGGCCCGCACCGATGCCCGCCGCCGGGACCAGCACGGCGCGGGCCGTCGTCGCCGCCGCCGAGACGCTCGAGGCGGTCGCGGCCGCATCGCATCTCGTCGGCCCCCTGGCGCGCGGGGACGGAGCCGAGCTCATCATGGTGCAGCTCCTGCCGCCCGGAGCGGACCTCGGCCCCGCCGCGGCGGCCCTCGACGGCCGCCGCCAAGCGCTGGTCTCGGACGGCGTGGCGGCCCGATCGGCGGCATTCATCAGCGAGGCACCGGCCGCCGACCTCGTTCGGCTTTCGGCGGCCCACGACGCGGAGCTGGTCGTGCTCGAGGCGCCCGCCGCGCTCCTCGCGGACGGCCGTCCGCCCGAGGGCCTCGCGACCCTGCTCGCCGACGAGCCGGCGGACGTCGCCCTCTTCGTCGCACGGGCGGAGCGCGGCCCCGGGCCCGTGGTGGTCCCGTTCGCCGGCGTCGAGGACGACTGGGCCGCGCTGGAGGTGGCGGCGCGCCTGGCGCGCGGGCTCGGGCGCGGCCTGCGCCTGCTCGGCGCGGAGGGCGACCCAGGCAGCGGCCGGCGCGATGCCAGCCGTCAGCTCGCCAGCGCGTCGCTCGCGGTGCAGCGCCTCGTCGGCGTGGGGTCCGAGCCGCGCCTCGTCCCCGTCGAGACCGAGGCCCTGGCCGCCGCGGCGGCCGACGGAGCGCTGCTGGTGCTCGGCTGCTCGGGCCGGCCAGGCGGCCCCGCCGTGAGCCCGGCGCGCGTCGCCCTCGCCCGGCGCGCATCGCGGCCGACGCTTCTCGTCCGGCGCGGCATCCGCCCGGGCGGCCTGGCTCCGCGGGACGCCCTGACCCGCCTCACCTGGTCGCTGGCGGCCCCGCTCCCCGACTCGCAGGGGATTCCAAAAACCTCGTAGCGGTGCTACTCATCGGCAATGCCGACGACCCTGCCGCCTGGGACGATCGTGGCGGACTACCGGGTCGCCGAACCGCTCGGGTCGGGGGCGAGCGGCACCGTCTACCTTGCGGAGGATCTCGTCCTCGGGCGCGTGGTCGCCCTCAAGGTGCTCTCGCCCGCACTCGCCTCGGACGAGCGCTTCCGCCGGCGCTTCCTCGCCGAGTCGCGCCTGGCGGCGAGCCTCGAGCATCCGAACATCCTCCCGGTCTACGCGGCCGGGGATGCGGACGGGCTGCTGTACCTCGCGATGCGGCGGGTCGCGGGGGCCGACCTGGGCGCCATCCTCGGCCGCGAGGGCCCCCTCGCGCCGGAGCGGACGGTCGCCCTCCTCGGCCAGGCCGCCGAGGCGCTCGACGCGGCCCACGCCCACGGCCTGGTCCACCGAGACGTGAAGCCGGCCAACATGCTGGTGGCCCGGGAGCCCGGCGGGGAGCACCTCTATCTGGCGGACTTCGGTCTGGCGACCCACGCCCGCAGCCCGGAGAGCCTGAGCGGCGGCCCAGGGCTCGTCGGCACGGTCGCTTACGTCGCCCCCGAGCAGATCGACGGCCGGCAGGTCGACGGCAGGGCCGACCTCTACTCGCTCGCGTGCTGCGCCTTCGAGTGCCTGACCGGCCGCCGTCCGTTCGAGCGCGACAGCGACCTCGCCGTGCTCTTCGCGCACCTCAACGAGGCGCCGCCCTCGGCGCACGCGCTGCACTCCGACCTGCCGCCGGGCCTGGACGCGGTCCTCAAGCGCGCGCTCGCGAAGGACCCGGAGGAACGCCAGGCGAGCTGCGCCGAGCTTGTCGCCGACATGGGGAGGTCCCTGGACCCCGCCGCGCCGGTCGCGGCCCCGGCCCGGCCGCATCGGCGGCGCCGCGTCGCCATCGTGGCGGCCGTGGCCCTGGCGGCCGCCGCAGCCATCGCCGTGCCGCTCGCGGTCCTCGGCCTCCGAGGGGGCGACGACGCCGTCGCCCAGGAATCGGTCGCGGCGCTCGATCCAGGCACCGGACAGGTGACGGGCGACGTCCCCGTCGGCGCGGACGCGGCGAACGTTCGGGCCGGCCCGGATGGGCAGCTCTGGGCGCTGATCCCGGACGAGCGCCGGCTGGTCGCGATCGACCCGCGCACGGGGCGGGCCGGCCGGTCCATCGGCCTGGGCGTCTCGCCGGGCGGCTTCGCCGCCGGCGGCGGGGCGTTGTGGGTCGCCGACCAGGGCTCCTCGACGATCCTGCGCATCGACCCGCTGCACGGCGACGACGTCCGGCGCATCGAGCTGCCCCGGCCGCCCGGGGTGGTCAACGGCGGGGTCAAGCCGGAGGTCCATGGGCTCGCAGTGGGGTCAGGGTCGCTCTGGGCGGCGCACGGGCTGTCCGTCGTCGACCGGGTGGACATGGCGACCGGACGGCTGGTCGGGCGCGTGCCCCTGACCGGGGCACGGACGCCCGTGACCGGCGAGGGCCAGGTCTGGGCGCTGACGGAGACCGGCAACGCGGTGCGCATCGACCCGCGGGCCAACAGGATCGTCGCCCAGGCGCACCTTCACCCGGTGCTCGCCGACGGCGTCGTCCAGAACGGCTACCTCTGGGTCGCGATCAGCCAGGACGGCGCCGTCTGGAAGCTCGATCCGGCGGGTCAGGTCCAGGGGACCGTCCGCACCGGGCCGGGCCCCGGCGCCGGCATGGTCGCAGCCGACGGCGCCGTATGGGTGGCGAGCGGCCAGACGGGCACCGTCTCCCGTATCGACGCGACCACGGGCGACGTCAGCACGTTCCGCGTCCGGCCCGGCGCGGGCGGCATCGCCCAGGCGGGTGGGCGTCTCTGGGTCGCCGTCGGGCGAGCGCCCGGGAGCGGGGAAGCCGCGCCGGCGGGTTCCGTCGCGCACTTGGTGCTGTCGCAGGACTTCCTCGACCTCGACCCGGCGATCGCCACGAACTTCGCCGCCTGGCAGGTCGAGTACGCCACCTGCGCAAAGGTCATGAACTACCCGGACGCCGGGGGCGCCGCGGGCTCACGCCCGGTGCCGGAGCTCGCGGACGCAGCGCCGCGGGTCTCGAGCGACGGGCTGACATGGACGATGCGGATCCGCCGCGGGTACCGGTTCTCGCCGCCGTCCGGCGCGCCGGTCACGGCCCAGGCCGTCGCGCGGAGCCTCGAGCGCAGCCTCTCCCCGGCCTACGGCCCCCAGTCGCCGGGTTTCTTCTACCTCGGCGACATCGCCGGAGCGCGGGCGTTCCACGACGGGCGCGCCGGGCGCGTCTCGGGCATCCGCGCGCGCGGCGACGTCCTCACGATCCGCCTCGTCCGCCCGTCCGGAAGCCTCCCGACCCGCCTCGCGCTGCCGTTCTTCTGTGTCGTTCCCCCCGGGACACCGGCGGTCGAGGGCGGCGTCGGGAGCCCGGTCGCCACGGCCGGCCCGTACTACGTCCGGTCGAAGGCGAACGGGCGGATGATCCTGCTCCGCAACCCCTTCTATCGCGGCCCGCGCCCGCACGGCGTCGCCCGGGTCCAGATCGACACGGACTCGGCGTCCGACGCCGCGATCGCGGCCGTCGAGCGCGGGAGCGCGGACCAGTACTCCGAGTTCGCCTCGGTCCCGCTGCCGGCGCCGCTTCTTCCCGGCAGCGCCCTCGACCGGCGGGTCGGCGCGGGGAGCGCGGACGCGCGGGCCGGCCGGCAGCGCCTCTTCCGGCTGCCGGTGCACGGCCTGCACTGGCTCGTGCTCGACACGCGGCACGGGATCTTCCGGGACATCCGGATGCGGCGGGCGGCGAGCCTGGCGATCGACCGGCGGGCGCTCGCGGCGATCTGGGGCGAGGAGCCCGAGGACCGGTACCTGCTGCCCGAGGTGCCAGGCGCGTCCCCCCGCCACCTCGATCCGCTCGACGGGCCCGACCTCGCACGGGCACGGACGCTCGCCAGGGGCCGCGGCGGCCGTGCGGTGGCCGTGGTGTGCAAGGAGCCCGCGGCGCCGTGCCGGGAGACCGCGCGGCTCCTGCGTCGGGACCTCGGGGCGATCGGGGTCGACCTTCGAACCGAGCTCGTCGACGTCCCGACGCCGGTCGCCGCGCGCCGCAAGCGACCCCCCGACCTCATCCTGTCCGGCTGGGTCTACAACTACCTCGACGGGGCCGACGGACTGCGGGACGCGCTGCTCGCGCCGGACTTCACGATCCCGCAGGCGCTTCCCCCGGGTCCGTGGCGGGCTCGCCTGCAAGGCGCCGACCGCCTCGCCGGCCGCGCCCGCGAGCGGGCTTACGCCGACCTCGCGGTCGACCTCCAGCGCGACGCCGTCCCCTGGATCGTCTTCGCCCAGGCTCGGTTCCCCGAGCTGGTCTCCTCAAGGGTGGGATGCATCACGCGCGTCGCGGCCTATCCGCTCGTCGACCTGGCGGCGATGTGCCTGCGCCCCGGGTGAGCTGAAGCGGCCGTCCCGGTCCGGGCGGCCGGGCTGACGGCGCTGCTAGCGTGGCGCCCCTGCGGGTCCGCGTGACGGGGAAGGAGTGCCGGTGACAGCGCAGGCAAACCGGTGGAAGGCCCTCGCCGTGCTCGGCGTTGCCTACCTCATGGTGGTGCTCGACGTCTCGATCGTGAACGTCGCGCTGCCGTCGATCCAGAAGGACCTCAACTTCTCGACCGAGGACCTCCAGTGGGTCATCAGCGCCTACGGGCTCACGTTCGGCGGCTTCCTCCTGCTCGGCGGACGGGCCGGCGACCTGCTCGGTCGCCGGAAGATCTTCATGATCGGCCTGGCGACCTTCTCGGCCTTCTCGCTCCTCTGCGGCCTGGCGCAGTCGGAAGGCATGCTGATCGCGGCACGTGCCCTGCAGGGCGCGGCGGCCGCGATGCTCTCGCCCTCGGTCTTCTCCATCACGCTCGTGACGTTCGAGGAGGGCGCCGAGCGCAACAAGGCGCTGGGCATCCTTGGAGGCATCGCAGGCTCCGGCGCAGCGATCGGGGTGCTGGCCGGCGGCATCCTCACGGAGTACCTCGGCTGGGAATGGATCTTCTTCGTCAACGTGCCGATCGGCATCCTGGCGCTGCTGCTCGCGCCGCGGTACGTGCAGGAGAGCAGGATCGAGGGCATGGAGCGGCGCTTCGACGCCGCGGGCGCGGTGACCGTCACGGGCAGCCTGATGATCCTCGTGTACGCCTTGACGCAGGCGAACAACGTCGGCTGGGGGACCTTCCGCACCATCGGCCTGCTCGTCCTCTCGGCGGTGCTCATGGCGGTGTTCCTGGTGATCGAGCAGCGCTCGCGGTTCCCGCTCGTCCCGTTGCGCTTCTTCAAGCGCCGGAACCCCACGGGCGCCAACATCATCGGCTTCCTGCTCGGGACGATGGTCTTCGGGATGTTCTTCCTGCTGTCGCTCTACATGCAGCAGATCCTGGGCTTCTCGGCGCTCAAGACCGGGGTCGGATATCTGGCGGTCGCGCTCACTGCGGTGGTCGCCTCCGGCGTCGCCCAGGCGCTGGTCACCCGGTTCAGCGTCAAACCGGTGCTCGCGACGGGCATGCTGCTGCTCGGCCTCGGGCTCGTGTACTTCACGTTCATCTCGGTCGGAGGGTCATACTTCGCCGACCTCTTCCCGGGCTTCATCCTCACCGGCATCGGGCTCGGGTTCTCGTTCGTCCCGGTCTCGATCGCGGCGCTGGCGGGCGTGCCACCGCCGGAGGCCGGCCTGGCCTCCGGGCTCATCAACACGAGCCAGCAGATCGGCGGCGCCCTCGGAGTCGCGATCCTGACGACCGTGTCGACCACGCGCGCGGAGAACCTGATCGCCGACGGCACGCCGCAGCCGATCGCCTTCACCGACGGGTACAGCCTCGCCTTCTGGGTCGCAGCGGCCTTCGCCCTGGCCGGCGTCATCGCGACGCTCCTGATCCTGAAACGTCCTGAGCAGGCGGCAGCGCCCGAGGCCGCGCCGGCCCCGGTCGGCTAGGGCGAGGGACGTCCGGGGACGCCGGGCCGCGGCGTCCCCACCGCCACGATGCGCGGCCGGATGCCGTCCCGGTCGATCTCGAGCAGGCCGATGCTGGGCGACGTCTCGCCGAGGCCGCGGCGGAAGCGCAGATAGGCCCGTGCGGCCGGGCCCTGGCCCTCGAGGCCGGCCCGGCGCTCCGGCAGGTCGATCGCGCCCGGGCTGAAGCAGAGCACTCCGTCCACCCTCCGGCAGATCGGCAGGTGGAGGTGGCCATGAACGAGGCAGTCGACCGAGCCGAAGCGCCGGATCATCGCCCGGTGGAACCCGAGCAGGCACGGGCGGCCGAGCGTGAGCGAAAGGCCGCCGGCGACGAGCTCCAGGGCACGCGAGCGATCGCCGTGGACCAGGCCGATCCGCCACCCGGCGGCCCGGACGACCCGCAGGCGGGGCAGCACGATGCCGGCGTCGCGGTCGTGGTCGCCCTGCACGGCCGCGACCGGGGCGACCTGCTCGAGGCGATCCAGCACCGCCAGCTCCGTGATGTCCCCGGCATGGAGGATCAGGTCGACGCCCTCCAGAGCCTCGAGCGTCCCGTCCGGCAGGCGGGCCACGCGCTCCCCGACGTGCGAGTCGGCGACGACGCCGACCAGCATCGACCGCCGCGTCACCGGCCGAGGCGCTGCCGCAGGAACGCGAGCAGGCGCTCCAGGAAGCCCCGCGCCGCGTCGGTGTCGAGCTCGAACTGGTACTCGTGGCCGAGGGGCGGGTCGTGGTCGTCCGGAAAGAACAGCGTCTCCACCTCGACCCCCAGGTCGTGCAGCCGCTCGGCAAGGAGCCGGGAGTGGGGCGCCAGCGGATCGGCGTTGCCGGCTGTGAGGAGGACGGGCGGGAACGCCGAGCTCACGTTGTCGGCGACGGACCAGGCCGCGAAGGCCGGGTCGTCGAGGAAGCGCCGCCTGCCCGAGTACGCCCACAGGACGATCTGCATGAAGCGGCGCCCGGCGGCGCTCGTGACCTGGCGGGCCAGCCCGAGGTCGTACGGCCCGCAGGCGAGGACGAGGGCGCGCAGCTGCCCCGGCGCGATCGTGGGTGCGACACCGACGGCATCGGCGTAGCCGGGGGTGGTGACGAGCGCGGCAACCTGGGCGGCGATGTGTGCGCCGGCCGAGTCGCCCGCGATCGCGATGCGGCCCGGGTCGACCCCGAGCCGGCCGGCGCTCGCCTGCAGGTGCTCCACGGCCCGCAAGACCTGGCGCGGGGGCGCCGGGTAGCGGTGCTCGGGAGCGAGCGAGTAGCGGGGCGCGGCCACGACGTGGCCGCCGGCCGCCAGGAGCTTGAGGTAGCCGGCGACCTCCTCCTTCGCCCCGCCGATGAAGGCGCCCCCGTGGACCCAGACCAGGAGCGGCAGCGAGTCGCTCAGGCCGGCCGGCCGGTAGAGGTCGAGGAGCATGTCGGGCTCCTCGCCGTAGCGCTCGTCCGTCAGTGCGACGACGCCGGGCCCGGCGTGCCGCTCGAGGTCCTGCGCCATCAGGGCGCCGGTCGCGGCGAACCGCCTGCGCACCAGCAGCGCAGCCGGCCGCGGGCTGGCGAGCAGGCTGGCGCCGACCGCGGCCGAGAGAAAGCGCCTCGCGATGCGATCCCTGAGCGTGCCGTCGACCGGCGGCGGCACCCCACCGTCGAGCATGCCCCGCTCCGTCAGTGGCCTCACCGGGACGCTCGGGCCGGCCCGAACGCGAGCCGCCAGAACTCGCGCATGAGCGGAGTCGGCGTCGGGCCGGCCATCTGGAGCTGGGTCAGGAGGACACCGCCCGTGTCGGTGGCCGGCGCGATGTGAGCGGTCGTGCCGGTGCCGCCGATCCAGCCGTAGCGGCCGTCGGCCGCGACGGAGCCGCCGAAGCCCCAGCCCGCGCCGTCGAGGAACACGGTCGAGGCGTCCCGCTGCTCCGGCGTCAGGTGGTCGGTGGTCATCAGCCGGACCGACCGGCCCGAGAGGAGGCCGTCGCCGTCCGCGAGCAGCATGCGCCCGAACCGGTGCAGGTCGGCGAGCGTGGAGACGAGACCGCCGGCGCCGGAGGGAAAGATCGGCGGCTCCGTCCAGAGCCGCTCCTGGTCCGGCGTGGGCCCGAGGGCGGCGGCGCGGTAGGGCGCCAGGCGGTCCAGCCGGTCCGCCGGGACGTGGAAGCCCGTGTCGCGCATGCCGAGCGGCTCGAACATCCGCTCGGCGAGGAAGGCCGGCAGCGACCGCCCGGAGGCGCGGGCGATCAGCACGCCCTGGATGTCGGAGCAGGTGTTGTAGAGAAACGCGTCGCCGGGCTGGCGGAGCATCGGCACCCCCGCGAGCGCGGCGACCCACTCGTCGGGCGTCATCCGAGGCCCGAACACCGGGAGCCTCCCGAAGAGCTCCTGGACGGCCGGGAGCGAGAAGTCGGCGGAGAAGCCCCACCCCGCCCGCGAGCTGAGGACGTCCTCGACCGTCACGGGCCGCGCGACCGGGACCACCTCGTCGATCGGGCTCTCCGGCGTGCGCACGACCTGCGGCTCGGCGAGCTCGGGGAGCCATCGCCCGATCGGGTCGGCGAGCGCGACCAGGCCATCGTCGACGAGCAGCATGAGCGCTGCGGCGACGATCGGCTTGGTGATGGAGGCGATGCGGACGATCGAGCCGGGCTCGATCTCGCCGGCGGCGGCCACCTCGACCTCGTCCCCGCGCGCGACGAGGGCGGCGGCCCCCGGCGCGGCACCGTTGGCGACGGCAGCGTCGAGCATCTGTTGGAGATCGGTCAGCCGCATACCGGCGCCATTGAACCAGCGTCGGCGGGGCGGCGTCGTCCCGGCGCTCGGACGGCTGGAAGTTCGCCGAACGCGCCTACGAGATCCGGTACCTCGACGTGACATCGCTGGCCGGCTCGGCGCCCGCCCCCCATGCCGTCCGGCCGGACGTCACCTAGAGGCCGAT
>DATFWK010000164.1:0-3346 GCA_035259345.1 Miltoncostaeaceae bacterium
CGGTCCGAGTTTCCGACGACGCCGTCGGCGACGACGCTCGGAGCGCTCCACCGCCCCCCGCGCCGCACGGCGCCCAGGAGGCGGGCGCCACGCGTCCACGCTGCCGCCGCGTCGCCACGTTCGTCGATCGCAACACGGACCTCGAGGCCGCGTGATGGAGCGCCGAGCCGTCGAGGGGGCGCCCATGCCAGCGTGCGACCGTCCCGCTCCCGAACCATCGCGGACCCGGCGAAGCCGACCACGACGTCGCCGCGATCGTTCATCGCCGCGGACCCGATCCCGGGATCGGTGGCCGCTCCCCAGACCGGATTGACGGGGAGCCAGCGAACCGGTCCCCAGGCCTCGGCCGCGTTCGCAGCCGGGACGGCGGCCAGCGCCGCGACCGCGACGGTCGCGACCGCGCCGATCCGTCGGCCGCTCCCCACGGAGAAAGGGTAGCCGGAGGCTCGGATCCCGGCTCCTGCGCCGGTTCTCGGCCTCAGACCTCCGGTGCGCCGTCGCTCAGGCGGCTGAGCCGGGGGCTCCTCGGCCGGGGGCCGAGCACCGCCTCGATCTCCTCGCGGTCGAGCGCCTCGGCCTCGAGCAGGGTGTCGGCGGCGCGGTGGAGGAGCTTGATGTTCTCCGCCAAGAGCTCGTGGGCGGTGCGGAAGCCGGCGCCAAGGAGCGCCTGGATCTCGCCGTCGACGCGCTCCTCGCTGGAGCCGCCGGTCAGCCCGGCGGCGAGGCTCGCCTCGGTGGAGGCCCGCGCCATGCCCAGCTCGGCGACCATCACGCGGGCGAGCTGGGTCGCCCGGGCGAGGTCGTCCGCCGCGCCCGAGGTCATCTCGCCGAACACGAGCTCCTCGGCCGCGCGCCCGCCCATGATGCGGGCGAGGCGATCGAGGTACTCCTGCCGGGTCGCGAGGAACCGGTCCTCCTCGGGCAGCGAGACCGTGACGCCCAGCGCCTGCCCCTGCGGGATGATCGTCACCCGGTCGACCGGCTCGCAGCCGGGAAGCAGGTGGCCGACGATCGCGTGGCCCATCTCGTGGTAGGCGACCAGCGTCCGCTCCTCGTCGGAGAGGATGCGCGTCCGCCGCTCGGGGCCCGCCGCGAGGCGCATGAGCGCCCGGCGGAAGTCCTCCATCTGGATCGCGTCACGACCCGCACGGGCGGCCTCGAAGGAGGCCTCGTTGCACAGCGCGGCGAGGTCGGCGCCGGCCAGGCCGGCCGTGAAGGCGGCCACGCTGGCGAGCTCCAGCCCGGGGGCGATGGGACGCGAGCGCATGTGCACGCCGAGGATCAGCTGCCGCGCGTGGCGGTCCGGCAGGCCCACCGCGATCTTGCGGTCGAAGCGGCCGGCCCGGACGAGTGCGGGGTCGAGGTGCTCGAGCCGGTTGGTGGACGCGAGCACGACGACCGGCTTGCCCGGGTCGGTGCGGAAGCCGTCCATCTCGGTCAGGAGCTGGTCGAGGGTGGCCGTGTGCTCGCGCTGGCCCCCGTCGCCTGAGCCGCTGGAGCGCCGCTCCCCGATGGCGTCGATCTCGTCGATGTAGATCACGGCCGGCGCGGACTTGCGGGCCGCGGCGAAGAGCGAGCGGATGCGGCGCGCCCCGAGACCGACGTAGACCTCCACGAACTCCGAGCCGGACGCGCTGAAGAACGGCACCTCCGCCTCGCCGGCGACGGCCCTGGCGAGCAGCGTCTTGCCGGTGCCCGGCGGGCCGAAGAGCACGATGCCCTTCGGCAGCTCCGCGCCCATGCGCTCGAACCGCTCGGGCGAGCGCAGGTACTCGGCGATCTCGATGACCTCGTCGCGGATCTCGTCGATGCCGGCGACGTCCTCGAAGTGCGTCGTCGAGCGGACCGGCTTCACGCGATGCCCGAACCGCGCGCCGCCGGTCTGGCGGATCGCGATCACGAGGAGGGCGACGAGCACGACGATGAGGAAGAACCCGCCCCAGGTGCGCACGAAGTCGGCGACGTCGAAGCCGCCACCCGAGTCGATCGAGACCGGGGTGACCTCCGGGGCCGGCTCCGGCGCGGCGGTCTCCAGCGCGACGCCGCCCTTGGTCGCGGCGTCGAGGGCCCGCTCGACGAGGACGGGCACCGGGAGGGTGGTCGCGAAGCGCCGCCCGTTCGGCATCACGACGACCAGCTCGGCGGGCGAGCCGGTGCTGACGGTGGCATGGTCGGCGCGGCCGCTCGAGAGCAGGCCGAGCGCGCGCGTGATGCTCACGGGCGTCGTCGCGGCCGACGGGTCCCGCTCCGGCGCGGCCAGGGCGAGCCCGCACAGCATCAGCGCGGCGAGAAGCCCCGCAACCGCACCCCGGACGATCCGTGCTCTCAGCGTCAACCCCCGTAAATGTCATTCCTTGACACGGTCATTGAAGCGGACGCGTGCCCCTGCCGCCACCCCCCACGAGAGGGGGCGTCCCGGTCGCCAGTACAGTATCCGCGTGCCCTCCATGGACCGCCGCCGCTTCGAGACCCTCGTCGCGCGGGCCATCGACGACGTCCCGCCCCCGTTCGCGGCGGCCCTCGACGAGGTCGCGGTCGTCGTCGAGAGCCGGGCGCCGGCCGGCGACCCGGACCTCTACGGCCTCTATGAGGGCGTCCCGCTCGACGAGCCGTGGGCCGCGCCCGGTGCGCTGCCCGCTCGCATCGTCGTGTTCATGCACCCCCTGATCGACGACTGCTCCAGCGACGAGGAGGTGGTCGAGGAGGTGCGCATCACGGTCCTCCACGAGCTGGGCCACCACCTCGGGATGGGCGAGGAGCAGCTGGACGACCTCGGCTACGGCTGATGGCGGACGTGGTCGAGGCCATCATGGCCCGCCGCAGCATCGGGCGCGTCACGGAGGAGCCTGTCGCGCAGGAGGCGGTCGCGGAGCTGCTGGCCGCGGCCATGCGGGCCCCGAACCACAACATCACCGAGCCGTGGCGCTTCGTCGTGCTCACGGGCGACGCCCGCCGGGCGGCCGGGCGCGCCCACGCGGCCGCCGTGGCCCGCGAGCGCCCGGACACGGCCCCCGAGGCGCTCGAGCGCGAGACGGCGAGGCTCGAGCGGGCGCCGGTCGTCGTGGCCTGCGTCTGCCGGCCGACCGCCGACGACCCGGTCGTCGCGCGGGAGGACCGCGACGCGGTCGCCGCGGCCGTCGAGAACATCATGCTCGCCGCCGACGCGCGCGGGCTCGGCGCGATGTGGCGCACCGGCGCGATGGTGGACGAGCCGGAGGTCAGGGAGCACCTGGGCCTCGGCCCTGCCGACGCGATCGTGGCCTTCGTCTACCTGGGCCGGCCGGCGGCCGCCCTGGAGCCGACGCCCAGAGGAGCGCCCGAGCGTTTCGTCGAATGGCGGGGCTGG
>DATFWK010000165.1:0-3654 GCA_035259345.1 Miltoncostaeaceae bacterium
CCACCTTGTCGCCCTGGTTGACGACCATGGGCGGCGAGACGCCCGTGCCGCGCTCGAAGCGGCCGTTCACGCCGAACGACCACACCCGCATGGGCACCGTCTCGTCGGACACCTTGGTCACGTGCTCGAAGACGTCGACCCTGAAGTGCTTGACCCGCCCCGGCGGCGGCGCCGGCAGGGTCGGGTCCGGCCACCGGTAGCCCTCGACCGGGCCCTTGTACGGGACGTCCGACGTTGAGTTCTGCCCGTGCTCGTGGCCCCCCAACGCCGCCGTCGAGGTCGCCCCCGCGGCCGGCGCCGCTGTGCCGCCCCCGAGTCGCGCCGCGCCGAGCAGCGTTGCCGACATTGCAAGGCCGATGACCGTCGCGACGACGGCGCGTCCATGCCTCATTACCCCTCCCAAGCTCTGGCTCTGACGTATCCCCCGACGCCGTCACGACGATGACGGCAGGGGTCGCCGGGCGAATCGGGGAGACGTGCACGAAGCGCGGTGGCGGAGCCGCAGTCTCACTTACCGAAACCGCGCACCACCACGTGCGCGGTTGTGTCAATCCGCTCGTACGGTGGGTGGAGGCAGGTCGGCTGCTATTTGCTCGAGGATTCCGATATTTGCGCGGTGCGGCTCCTCGGACCTGGGCCAGTGCAGGAGGATCTCCGTGACGCCGGCCTCGCGATAGCGGCCGGCCACGTCACGAAAGGCCTCGAGCGAGTTGAGCGGGCGCTCGCTGCGGCCGGTGAGCGCGATGCGGCGGATGCTCCCGGGGTCGCGTCCGGCCGCGGCGCAGGCGTCCCCCAGCCGGACGACCTGCTCGGCCGCGACCGCGGGGCCGCCACGGGCGTCGGTGACCCATGCCTCGCCGAGCCGCGCCGCAAGGGCCATGCCGCGCGATCCGGTCGCCGCGATGCCGAACGGCACGCGCGGGCGCTGTACGCACCCAGGGCTCATCCACGCCGCCTCGGCCGACCAGCGGGGGCCGGCGAAGGTCGTCTCGTCGCGGCGGAGCAGCCGGTCGAGGAGCTCCACCCACTCCACCAGGCGCCCGGCCCGCTCGCGGGGCGCCGGCGCCGGCCCGCCGAGGACGGTGGCGTCCGGCGGCGTGCCCCCGGCGCCGATGCCGAGCTCGAGGCGCCCGCCGGAGATCCGGTCGATCGCGACCGCGGCCTTCGCGGTCGGCACGGGATGGCGGAAGTTCGGCGTGGTGACCATGGGGCCGATCCGGATCCGCTCGGTGATCGCCGCGACCGCCGCGAGCGTCGAGAACGCGTCGAGCCACGGCGAGTCGGGGAGACCGCGCCAGCGCACGTGGTCGTAGACCCAGGCCGAGTCGAAGCCGAGCTCCTCGGCGCGGCGCCACGTCGCCGCGGCCGCCGGCCAGGGATCGGTCGGCAGGATGACGACCCCGACGCGCACCGGGCCCGCGGCCGTCAGCCGGCGGCGGCGAGCGCGTCGAGCTCTGCGAGCGTCGCCGTCATGGCCGGCCCGGCGCGCTCGCGCAGGCGGACCGCGCAGTCCTCGTCGTAGGGCGTGTCGCCCTCGGTCAGGATCGCGATCCGCCCGCCGCCCTCGAGCACGGTCGCCGGCAGGTGGCTCACCGGGCTCACGAGCAGCGACGAGCCGACCACCAGCATCACGTCCGACCGCCCGGCGAGGTCGAACGCCGCCGCGATGGCGTCCGGGGGCAGCATCTCGCCGAAGAGCACGATGCCGCCCTTGAGCTGGAAGCCGCAGTCGCAGCGGGGCACCCCGTCGGGCGCCGCGTCGGCGCGGGCGAGCAGCTCCTCGGCCGGGACGTCGGTCCGGCAGCGCAGGCACGTGCCGGTCGTGAGCGAGCCGTGCACCTCGACGACCTCGCGGCTGCCGGCCCGCTCGTGCAGGCCGTCGATGTTCTGGGTGATCAGGCCCTTGACGACGCCCCTGCGCTCGAGCTCGGCGATCGCCCGGTGGGCGGCGTTGGGCTCGACGGACGCGATCGCGTCGTAGCGGGGGCGATGGAAGGACCAGAAGCGCTCGGGCTCCCGGACGAACGTGTCGAGCGAGCCGACCTCCATCGGGTCGTAGCGCTCCCAGAGCCCGCCTGGGGAGCGGAAGTCCGGGATGCCGCTCTCGGTCGACACCCCTGCGCCGGTCAGCACCACCGCGTGTCGGGCGCCCGCGAGCAGGCGGGCGAGGTCGGCGGGCGTGTCGGACATCCGGGTGATCGTAGTGGGATCCGGCGCGCCGGCGCCGCCCCGCCCGGGCCGCGCCGACCCCGCGGGTAGAGTCCGGGCGTGCGAGCCGATGGACGCCAGCCGGACGAGCTTCGCCCGGTCGAGATCACGCCGGGGTTCATCGAGACGGCGCACGGCAGCGCCCTGATCGAGGCCGGGCGCACCCGCGTCATCTGCACGGCGATGGTCGAGGAGGCGGTGCCGCCGTGGTTGCGGGGCCGCGGGCGCGGATGGGTGACGGGCGAGTACGGGATGCTGCCCGGGTCCACTGGCGAGCGGCGGGCTCGGGAGGCCAGCCGCGGCCGGGTGGACGGGCGCACGCAGGAGATCCAGCGCCTGATCGGACGCTCCCTGCGAGCCGTCGCTGACCTCGAGGCGCTCGGCGAGCGCACGGTGTGGGTCGACTGCGACGTGATCCAGGCCGACGGCGGCACCCGCTGCGCGTCGATCTGCGGCGGCTACGTCGCGCTCGAGATCGCGCTCCGCGGCCTGGTCGACCGCCGGCTGGTCAAGGAGCTGCCGCTGACCGACTCGATCGCCGCCGTGAGCGTCGGCATCGTGGACGGCCGTCCGCTGCTCGACCTCTCCTACGTCGAGGACTCGGTGGCGGAGGTCGACATGAACGTGGTGATGACCGGCGCCGGCCGGCTGGTCGAGGTCCAGGCCACCGCGGAGGGCCAGACCTTCGCGCGGGACGAGCTCACGGTGATGCTCGACCTCGCGGCGCGCGGCATCGAGTCGCTCCGCGGGGCCCAGGTGCAGGCGAGCCTGGCCGCCCGCGCCGGCGCCGTGCGGTGAAGGTCGTCCTCGCGACCGCCAACCCGGACAAGGCGCGCGAGCTCGCCGGCCTCCTGGCCGGTGTGGAGGTGACGACCGCGCCGGAGGGGTTCGACGTCGAGGAGACCGGGACCACGCTGTTCCAGAACGCGATGATGAAGGCCGAGGCGCTGCGCGGTGTGGCCGACCCGGAGGCGCTCGTGGTGGCCGACGACACTGGCCTCTTCGTGCGGGCACTCGGCGGTCGCCCCGGCGTGTTCAGCGCGCGCTACGCGGGGCCGGGGGCGACCTACGCGGACAACTGCCATCGCCTGCTCGAGGAACTGGACGGCGTCGCGGACCGGCGCGCGAGCTTCGCGACCGTGCTCGTCGGGATCGCCGCGGACGGGGAGCTCGTCATCGCCGAGGGCAGCTGCCCGGGGTGGATCGCGCCGGCGCCCCGCGGCGACGGCGGCTTCGGCTACGACCCGGTGTTCGTCCCGCTCGGCGACGAGCGCACGATGGCCGAGATGACGGCGGCGGAGAAGGCGGCGATCTCGCACCGCGGCCGGGCGGCGCGCCGCCTCGCGGCCGCGATCCAGCCACGGCCGTCCGCGTGAGCGAGCTCCGCGGGCGCCGGGCGCTCGTGACCGGCGGCGCCGTCCGCGTCGGGCGCGCGCTCACGCTGGC
>DATFWK010000166.1:0-10935 GCA_035259345.1 Miltoncostaeaceae bacterium
AAGCGCCTGAAGTAGCCGCGGCGAGGGACGGGACGACGGGGCGCTTGGGCCCCGGCCCGGCGAGGATCCCAGGGACGTCGGCGAGCCCGACCGGCTCGCCGACGAGCTCCCCGAACGGGGCCGCCCCGGCGGACAGGAGCCGGAGCGCCTCGCGGACGGCCGCCGGGGTGTGGTGGTACGAGCCCTGGATGCGGAGCTCCCCGTAGTGCAGCGGCGCGGTGGGAAGCGTGACGGTGGTGCCCGGCGCGCAGCCTCCGTAGAGGAGGACCTCCCCGCCGGGCCGGGCGAGTGCGACGGCCGCCTCCCAGGCCTCCGGGCGGCCCACCGCCTCGAGCACCGCGTCCGCGCCGCGGCCGGCGGGCGTCGCGCGGCGCACGTCCGCGATGCCGGCCGCGTCGCGCGGCGCGGGGAGCGCCGCCTCCGCGCCGAACCTCAGGCCGCGCTCGCGGCGGTCCTCGTGCGGGTCGCAGAGCAGCACGCGCAAGCCGCGCCGGGCGAGGAGGGCTGTGAGCAGCTGTCCCTGCACGCCACCGCCGAGCACGACGGCGACGTCACCGGCGCCGGCCTCGGAGCGCTCCACCCCGCGCACCGCGCACGCCAGCGGCTCCACCATCGCGGCCAGCTCGGGCGCCAGGCCGGGCGGCCGCGGGAGGAGGTTGCGGGCGACGATCCTGGCCGGGACCAGCAGGCGCTCGGCGAACGCGCCGGTCAGGTAGACCGGGTCCTCGCACAGGCTCGGACGCCCGCGCTCGCACGCGAAGCAGGCGCCGCACGGCGCCGAGTTGGCGACCACGACGGGATCGCCGAGGGACAGGCCCTCAACGCCCTGGCCGATCGCGGCCACCGTACCGGTCGCCTCGTGGCCGAACGGGGCGGGGAGCGGCGGCAGCGCGGGGTGTCGCCCGCTTCGGAGCATCTTGGCGTCGGTCGCGCAGGTCAGGGCGATCTCGACGTCGAGCACCACCTCGCCGGCTCCCGGGACGGGATCGGCCACCTCCTCGAGCCGGAGGTCGCCGGGCCCGTGGAGGACGAGGGCGCGCACGCGCCCACCGTACAACCAACGAGGCGCCCACCCACCGACGGGAACAACGCCAGCCGCCGCGCGGGAGCCCACCGCCCGCCGGGGAGGCGAACGGTATCCTCGCCCCGGCCAAAGCCCGGGAGGGGACGATCAGCGCATATCCGGAGCACCTTCGGGAGCTCGTCGAGGAGTACCTCGTGGAGCTCGACTTCGCTCCGCTCGACCGCGAGGAGGCCCTCGACGCCGCCGGCACCGAGGGCCTGGTGGACGCCATGCGCTACTCGCTCCTCGCGGGGGGGAAGCGAATCCGGCCGGTCCTCGCGCTCGCCACGTGCCAGGCGCTCGGGTTCCCGCCCGACGAGCTCCTGCCGACGGCCGCCGCGCTGGAGCTGATCCACACCTACTCCCTCATCCACGACGACCTCCCGGCCATGGACGACGACGAGCTGCGGCGCGGGCGGCCCACCTGCCACGTCGTCTACGGCGAGGACACCGCCATCCTGGCGGGCGACGCCCTCTTCGCCGAGGCGATGCGGCTGGTCTGCGAGCGCCAGGGCGGTGGGCCCGGCGTTCAGGTCGGGATCCTCTCCGAGCTCGCGCGCGCGTCCGGCGTCAACGGGATGGTCGGCGGCCAGTTCCTCGACCTGCGCGAGGCGGGGCGCGAGTCGGCCCAGGCCCTGCGGCGCGTGCACCTGCTCAAGACCGGCCGGCTCATCGCCGCCGCCGTCCGCTGCGCGCTGATCTACGCGACCCCGCCGCCGCGGGTCGACCTGGCGCTCAGGGTCTTCGCCCGCGAGCTCGGCCTGCTCTTCCAGATCGTGGACGACATCCTGGACGCCTCGGGGTCCGAGGAGGCCATGGGCAAGCCGGTCGGCGCGGACGCGCGGAAGGGCAAGGTCACCTACGTCACCTTCTACGGGCTCGAGCGCGCGCGGTCGCTGGCCGGCGAGTCGCACGCGCGGGCCGCCGAGCTGATCGCCGCTGTCCCCGGGCCAGTCGACGACCTCGAGGCGCTCACCGAGCTCATCTACGCCCGCCAGAGCTGACGCCCGTCCCCGAGCGGCGCGCTAACGTCTCCGGCACGCCCCTGGGAGGCCCGGGTGGAACGCGACGAGCACTCGCGGCGCAAGGCCGACCACATCAGGATCGCCCTCGAGGAGGACGTCGGCTTCGCTGGCCTGACGACGGGCCTGGAGCGCTTCCGCTTCGTCCACCAGGCGCTGCCGGAGCTGGACCTCGAGGAGGTGGACACCTCGACGGTGCTCCTCGGCCGCCGGCTTGCCGCGCCGATCCTCGTCTCCTGCATGACCGGCGGCGCCGAGCGCGGCGGGCGGATCAACCGCCTGCTCGCCACCGCCGCCCAGGCCGCCGGCGTCGCCTTGGGCGTCGGGTCGCAAAGGGCCGCGCTCGACAACCCGGCGCTCGAGGAGACGTACGCGGTGCGCCGCCTTGCGCCCGACGTGCCGCTGCTGGCAAACCTCGGCGTCGCGCAGCTGCGGTCGCCGGACGCCGTCGAGCGCTGCCGCCGCGTCGTGGACATGATCGGCGCTGACGCGCTGGCGCTGCACGCCAACCCGTTGCAGGAGGCGCTCCAGCCCGAGGGCACCGCCGGGTTCGCCGGCCTGGTCGAGCGGATCGGCGAGGTCGCCGCCGCGCTGTCGGTGCCGGTGATCGTCAAGGAGGTCGGCTGGGGGATCGCCGAGAACATCGCCCGCGCGCTCTCGGAGGTCGGCGTCGCCGGCGTGGACGTCGCGGGCGCCGGCGGCACGAGCTGGAGCGAGGTCGAGCGCCACCGCATCGACGACCCGCTGATGGCGCGCGTGGCGGCAACCTTCCGCGGCTGGGGCATCCCGACCGCCGACGCCGTGCTCGCGGCCCGCAGGGGCTTCCCGGACGGGCTGCTCATCGCCTCCGGCGGCCTGCGCACCGGCCTGGACGCGGCGAAGTGCATCGCCCTCGGCGCCGACCTCGCCGGCTTCGCCGCGCCGATGCTGCGTGCGGCCGACCAATCGCCCGAGGCGCTCGGGCAGGAGCTTGCGGCGGTCACAATCGAGCTTCGCATCGCTATGTTCTGCGTTGGCGCGGCGACGGTGGGCGAGCTCTCCGGGACACAGCACCTCGTTCAGCTCACATCGCCCGGCGCCGGTCTCGACATGCAGAGCCCCACCAGCTAGGAGCAGACATGCCGAACCGACCGCTTGCACTCGAGCTCGGAATGGCGACCTATCTCCTTCGCAAGCGGCTGATCCAGCGCAGCAAGATGTTCCCGTTCACGCTGATGCTGGAGCCGCTCGAGCTCTGCAACCTCGCCTGTCACGGGTGCGGGCGGATCCGCGAGTACGAGGACGTCTTCCACAAGCGCCTCTCGGTGGAGGAGTGCCTGAGCGTCGCCGAGGAGTGCGGTGCCCCGATCGTCAACATCCCCGGCGGCGAGCCGCTGATCCACAAGCAGATCGGCGAGATCGTCTCGGGCATCATCGACCAGGGCCGGTTCGTCTACCTCTGCACGAACGGCATCCTCATGGAGCGGGCGTTCGAAAAGATCGCTCCCTCGAGCCACTTCGCGTTCGTCGTCCACATCGACGGGATGCGCGAGGTCCACGACCAGGCCGTCGACCGCGAGGGTGTCTTCGACCGCGCGACCGCGCACATGCGCGAGGCGATCGACCGCGGCTATCGCGTGTGCACGAACACCACCATCTACCGCGGCGTGCCGGCCGAGGAGTACGTCGACCTCTTCACGTTCCTCACGGAGATGGGCGTCGAGGGCTGCATCACCTCGCCCGGCTTCGACTACGAGGCCGTGACCCACGACCGGGAGCAGTTCCTCGCCCGGAAAGAGGCCCAGGCGCTCTACTCAGAGGTCCACCGCCGCTGCGAGGGGATGGACGTCCCCTTCTACAACAACCCGCTCTTCCACGAGTTCCTCGAGGGCAAGCGCGAGTACCGGTGCTCGGCGTGGAGCATGCCGACGTACACGGTCGAGGGGTGGCGGAGCCCCTGCTACCTGCTCGCCGACCGCCACGTGGCCAGCATGGCGGAGCTCTACGAGGGGACCGACTGGGAGGCGTACGGCACGGACCGCGACCCGCGGTGCGCCAACTGCATGATGCATTGCGGCTACGAGGCCACGACGATCCTCGAGGCCCTTCGCAACCCCAGGGACCTGCTGGCGCTCGCGCGGGGGTAGCGGGGCCACGCCCGCCCCCATCGCCGTGATCTGCGCGCTCGAGCCCGAGCGGCGCGCGCTCGCGGGCCTCGCCGGCCCGGGGGTCGCCATCCACCGCTCGGGGATGGGCGCCGACGCCGCCGGCGCGTGCGCCGGAGCGGTGCTCGCCGGCCGCCCGCGCGCGCTCCTGTCGGTGGGATTCTGCGGGGCGCTCGAGCGCGACCTGCGCGTGGGCGACCTCGTCGCCGCCGAGCGGGTCGTCCACGAGAACACCGGCACGGCCTTCGCCGCCGACGAGGTGCTGCTCGCCGCTGCCCCGGGGCGGCGCGGCACGCTGGTGAGCGCCGTCTCCGTGGCGCGCACCCCGGCCGACCGGGCCGCGCTGACCGGGCTGGCCGTCGACCTCGAGAGCGCGACGCTCGCGCGCCTGGCCGAGGAGGCCGGCGTGCCGTTCCTGGCGCTGCGTGCCGTCACCGACCGGGTGCCCGACCGCGTGCCGGCTGTCGAGCACGCGCTCGACCCGGACGGAGTGCCCAGCATGGATGCGATCGCGCGCCATCTTCTCCGCCACCCGCGCGACCTGCGGCCGCTGCTGCGGCTCGGGCGGGCGGCACGCCGCGCCGGGCGCTCCCTGGAGTCCGGCCTGCGCACGCTCCTCGACCGGATGGGCGCGTGAGCCTCGCGCTCGTGACCGGCGCGACCGGGTTCATCGGCGCCCACGTCGCGGCGGACCTCCTCGCGAACGGGTGGCGCGTGCGCGCGCTGGTGCGGCCGGAGAGCATGGACGCGGCCCGCTGGCCGGCGGGTTGCGAGCCCGCGCCCGGCGACCTGCTTGACGCGGAGGCGGTGCGCCGCGCCGCCGACGGGACCGAGGCGGTCTTCCACGTCGGGGCCCACTACTCGCTCGCCCGCCGCCAGGCCGCCCTCGTGGAGCGCACCAACGTCGCCGGCACGGCCAACGTGCTCGCGGCCGCGATCGCCGGCGGGGCGCGCCTGGTCCACACCTCGTCGGTGGCGACCATCGGCATCCCGCGCGACGGCTCGCCGGGGGACGAGGACACGCCGCTCGACCCCCACGACGTGATCGGCGCCTACAAGCGGTCCAAGCTCGCCTCCGAGCGGATGGTGCTGGAGGCCGCCGCGGGCGGCACGTGGGCGGTCGTCGTGAACCCGAGCGCGCCGGTCGGCCCCGGCGACTGGAAGCCGACCCCCACCGGGCGCGTCATCCGCGACTTCCTGCGCGGCAAGATGGCGGCCTATGTGGACACCGGGCTCAACCTCGTGGACGTTCGCGACGTCGCCGCCGGCCACCGCCTGGCGCTCGAGCGCGGACGCCCCGGGCGCCGCTACGTGCTGGGCAACCAGAACATGACGCTGCTGGAGATCCTCGAGCGGCTCGGGGCGATCACCGGCCGGCCGGCGCCGCGCCGGCGGGTGCCGCACGCCGTGGCGATCGGGTTCGCCGCGCTCGACGAGCTGGTCGAGGGCTACGCGCTCCGGCGTGAGCCGATCGCGCCCCTCGACGGCGCGCTGATGGCCCGCAAGCACATGTTCTACAGCGCCCGGCGCGCGGTGGCAGAGCTGGGCCTGCCGCAGTCGCCGGTCGCGGACGCGCTGCGCGATGCCGTCGCCTGGTACCAGGACGGCGCGGCCGAGCACTCGCTCCCGGCGGCGACGGGGGCCGGCGGCTGATGCCGCCGCTCGCCGCCCCCGACACCCTCGTCCGCGACGCGCGCGCCGCGATCGAGCGCGGCCGCGAGCACCTCGTCGGCCTCCAGGACGCCGAGGGCTGGTGGTGGGGCGAGCTCGAGTCCAACGCGACGATCACCGCCGAGCACCTCTTCCTGCTCAGCATGCTCGGGCTCGCGACCGATGAGGACCGCCGCAAGGTCGCGGCCGAGCTGCTCGCGACGCAGCGCCCCGACGGCAGCTGGCCGGTCTGGTTCGAGGGGCCCTCGGACCTCTCCACCGCGGTCGAGGCCTACTACGCGCTCCGGGTCGCGGGCGTCCCGGCCGACGACCCCCGCATGATCGCCACGCGCGACCTGGTCCGCGGACTCGGCGGGGTCAACCGCACGCGCTTCTTCACGCGCCTCTGGCTCGCGGTGCTCGGCATCCACCCGTGGGAGGCGCTCCCGGCCCTGCCGCCGGAGCTGATCTACCTGCCGGCGCGGGCACCGGTCTCGATCTACCGCTTCGCGTGCTGGGCGCGCCAGACGTTCGTCGCGCTGATGGTCGTGCTGTCCCTGCGACCGACGTACCCGCTGCCGGTCGGCCTGGACGAGCTGTACCTGGAGGAGCCGGGCTCGGTGCCCGGGCCGCTCCCGAAGACACCCGGCCGGTGGACCGGCGTGTTCGAGCGGATGGTGCCGCTCGCGCGCCGCTGGGAGCGCATCCGCCCGCGATGGCTCGCCCAGCGCTCGTACCGCCGCATCGAGAAGTGGATCTGCGAGCGCCAGGAGGCGGATGGGTCCTGGGGCGGCATCCAGCCGCCGTGGGTCTACTCGCTGATCGCCCTCCACGCGCTCGGGCGGCCGCTCGACGATCCGGTGATGGAGCGCGGGCTCGCCGGCCTCGGCGCGTTCGTGATCGAGGAGAACGGGCGGATGCGCATGCAGGGCTGCATCTCGCCGGTCTGGGACACGTGCCTGGCGGCCATCGCCCTGCTCGACGGCGGCGCGGGCACGGACGAGGCGCCGGTGCGCCGGGCCGTCGACTGGATGCTGTCCAAGGAGATCACCCGCTTCGGCGACTGGCACGCCATCCCCCGCCGCGGCCGGCCCGGCGGCTGGTCGTTCGAGTTCGCGAACGAGTGGTACCCGGACACCGACGACACGGCCGAGGTGCTGATCGCGCTGGTGAAGGGCGGCCTGCCCCCCGACCACGGCGCGATCCGCCGCGGCGTGGACTGGCTGCTTACGATGCAGAGCTCGAACGGCGGCTGGGGCTCGTTCGACGTGGACAACGACCGGCGCGTGATGGCCCAGTTCCCGGTCTGCGACTTCGGCGAGACGCTCGACCCGCCCACCGAGGACGTGACGGCCCACGTGATCGAGGCCCTCGTGATGTCCGGCCTGCCCGCCGACGACGGCACGATCCGGCGCGCGGTCGACTACCTCAAGCGCGAGCAGCGGCCGGACGGCTCGTGGTGGGGGCGCTGGGGTGTCAACCACATCTACGGGACCGGCGCGGTGCTGCCGGCCCTCGCCGCCGTGGGCGAGGACATGAGCGCCCCCTACGTGACCCGGGCGGTGGACTGGCTGGCCGAGCGCCAGAACGCCGACGGCGGCTGGGGCGAGCGGTGCGAAAGCTACGCGGACCCGGAGCTCGCCGGCCGCGGGCCCTCCACGGCATCCCAGACCGCGTGGGCCCTGCTCGCCCTCCTGGCCGCCGCGCCGGACCACCCGGCGGTCGCGGCCGGGGTCGGCTACCTGGTCGAGACCCAGACGGCCGAGGGCGGCTGGGAGGAGGATCACTTCACGGGCACCGGCTTCCCCGGCGACTTCATGATCAAGTACCACCTCTACCGCCTCTACTTCCCCCTCACCGCGCTGGGGCGGTTCGTGGCGTGAGCGCGGCGGTGAGCGACCCACAGGCGACCGTGCGGCGCATCGCGCGCCGCCACGACGAGAACTTCCCGGTCGTCTTCCGCCTGCTGCCGGCCGACCAGCGGGAGGACATGCGGGCGATCTACGCGTACTGCCGCGGGGTGGACGACCTCGGCGACGAGGCGCCCGGGGACCGCCTCGCGCTGCTCGACGGCTGGCAGCGGGACCTCGAGCGGGCGTTCGACGGCACGCCCGAGGACCCGCGCATGGCGGCGCTGGCGGTGGCGATCCGGCGGCGGTCGCTCGAGCCGGAGCCGTTCCTGCGGCTGATCGAGGCCAACCGCATGGACCAGCGCCGCTCCCGCTGGGACACCTACGCGGAGCTCCTGCACTACTGCGAGCACTCGGCCACCCCGGTCGGCAGGCTGGTGCTCGCTGTGCTCGGCTACCGGGACACCGGGCGCGTCGCGCTCTCGGACGCGACCTGCACCGGGCTCCAGCTCGTGAACTTCTGGCAGGACATCCGCCGGGACCGGGACGACCGCGACCGGATCTACCTTCCGCGGGAGGACATGGAGCGCTATCGCGTCAGCGAGGACGACCTCCAGGCCCCGCGGGCCGCCGCCCCCGTACGCGGCCTCGTCGCCTTCGAGGTCGCCCGGGCGCGCGCGCTGCTCGAGGAGGGCGCGCCGCTGGGCGGCCTGGTCGGATGGCGGGCGCGACTCGACATGCGGATGTTCAGCGCCGGCGGGCTGGCGCTCTGCGACGCGATCGCCCGGCAGGGCTACGACACGCTGCGCGGCCGCCCGGCGCCTGGGCGCGCCGGGCGGGCGGCGATCGGCGCGCGCGTGCTCTGGCGGACCGTGTGGCCCGGTCGCGGGAGGATGCGCGCGTGACGCTCACCGAGGCCTACGAGGCGTGCCGCTCGATCACGCGCGCGCAGGCGCGCAACTTCTACTACGGCTTCGTATTGCTGCCGGGCCCGCGGCGCGCGGCGATCTACGCCGCATACGCCTTCAGCCGGCGCGTGGACGACAGCGTGGACGGCGACGAGCCGCTCGAGCGCAAGCTCCACCTGCTGGCGGACCGCCGCGCCGAGCTCGACGCCTGCTACGCCGGCGCGCCCCCCGCGGACGACGCGGTGCTGGTCGCGCTCACGGACACCGTGCGCAGGTGCGAGATCCCGCGCCTCCATCTCGACGAGCTGCTCCAGGGCGCCGAGATGGACCTCACGGTGCGCCGGTACGCGGACTTCGCCGAGCTCAAGCCGTACTGTGACCGCGTTGCCGGGGCCGTCGGCCTCGTCAGCCTGCACATCTTCGGGTTCAGCGACCCGGAGGCGCCACGGCGGGCTGCTGACCTCGGCGTCGCGATGCAGCTCGTGAACATCATGCGCGACGTCGCCGAGGACGCCGCCCGCGACCGCATCTACCTGCCGGCCGACGAGATGCGGGCCTTCGGCGTGAGCGACGACGACCTCGCGGCCGGCCGCGCGACCGCCGGCTTCCGGTCGCTCATGGCCGCGCAGGCCGAGCGGGCGCGCACGTACTTCGCGAGTGGCGAGCGCCTGCTGCCGATGCTCGACCGCCGCGCCCGCGCCTGCGTCGCGATGCTCGCCGGGCTCTACCGGGAGATCCTCAGCCGCATCGAGGAGCGCGACTACGACGTCTTCGGCGAGCGGGTCGCCCTGTCGACGCCGCGGAAGCTCGCGCTCATGGGCCAGACGACGATCGACGCGCTGGCACGGTGACCCGCGGGCGCCGACCGCGGCTCGTCGTCTGCGGCGGCGGGCTCGCCGGCATCGCGGCGGCCTGCGAGGCGTCCATCCTCGGCGCAGACGTGACGCTCGTGGAGCGGCGCCCCTTCCTCGGGGGGCGTGCGTTCAGCTTCGTCGACCCCGAGACCGGCACCGAGGTGGACAACGGGCAGCACGTGTTCCTCGGCTGCTGCACGGCCTACATCGGCCTCCTGCGCCTGATCGGCGCGCTCGAGCGGACCACGCTCCAGCCGGCGCTCGACGCCCCGGTGCGCGACCGCGCCGGCCGGACGGGGGCCCTGCGGGCCGACCGCCTGCCGCCGCCGCTCCACCTGGGGGTCTCGTTCGCGACCTTCCCCCACCTCATGCTGCGGGAGAAGGCGGCGGCGCTGCCGGCCCTCGCGGCGCTGGGCGCCCTCACCCCCCGGCGCCGGGCGGCGCTCGACGGCACGGCCTTCGCGGAATGGCTCGCGGCCCACGGGCAGGGCCCCGCCGCCATCCGCGCCTTCTGGGACCTCATCGTCCTTCCGACCTGCAACGACCGCAGCGACCGCGTCTCGGCGGCCCTCGCCGCGTTCGTCTTCCAGGAGGGGTTCCTCAAGACGCGCACGGGCGCGGCGATCGGCTGGTCGCGCGTCGGGCTCACACAGCTCGTCGACCCGCCGGCGCGGCGCTTCCTGGCCGGGCGCGGCGCTCGCGTGGTCGCGGGCGAGGGCGTGGTGGCGGCCGGCGGCGGCTCGGTCACGCTCACCGACGGGTCCGAGCTCCCGGCCGACGCCGTGGTGCTCGCCCTCCCGCCGGACCGGGCCCGCCAGGTGGCGCCGGACGCCCTCCCGGAGGACCCGGGCCTCGGGTCCTCGCCGATCGTGAACGTCCACCTCTGGTACGACCGCCCGGTCATGGACGAGCTCTTCACCGCCGTCATCGACAGCCCGGCCCAGTGGGTCTTCAACCGGACGAGGATGGGCGACCTCCCCGGGCCGGGCCAGCACCTGGCCATCTCGATCTCCGGCGCCCGCGAGGAGGTCGAGCTGCCGAAGGCCGATCTGGTGTCCTCGTTCGCCGAGGAGATCCGCCGGCTCTACCCGCGGGCGACCGACGCGCGGCTCGAGCGCGCGACCGTCGTCAAGGAGCCGCAGGCGACGTTCGCGGCCCGCCCGGGGCAGGCCGCGCGGCGCCCGGGCGCGGCCACACCGGTCCCGGGCGTGGCGCTGGCCGGCGCCTGGACGGACACCGGCTGGCCGGACACGATGGAAGGCGCTGTCCGCAGCGGCCGGTCAGCAGCGCAGAAGGTCATCGCCGAACTGCCAGGCCGCGGTCGCGATGTCGCGGTGCGGGCTGCCGACCTCGCCGCGACATCGCGACAGCGCCAGATGACACGCTCATCGTGACTGCCTCGGGGCACGACGCTTTGGAGTTGCGGGCTGCCGCTGCTGCCGTC
>DATFWK010000167.1:0-4885 GCA_035259345.1 Miltoncostaeaceae bacterium
AGGTCTGGGACGCCCACGTCGTGCGCGAGGGCGACGCCCAGTCCCCGCCGCTCCTCTACGTCGACCTCCACCTCGTGCACGAGGTGACCTCGGCGCAGGCCTTCGACGGGCTGCGGATGGCCGGGCGCGCGGTGCGCCGGCCGGACCGCACGCTCGCCACCGCGGACCACAACGTGCCCACCACGGGGCGCGAGCGGGGGATCGAGGACGAGCTCTCGCGGCTCCAGATCGAGGCCCTCGAGCGCAACTGCGCGGAGTTCGGCATCCCGCTCTACTCGATCTCGAGCCCGCGCCAGGGGATCGTGCACGTCATCAGCCCAGAGTTGGGGCTGACCCAGCCCGGCATGACGATCGTCTGCGGCGACAGCCACACCGCCACGCACGGCGCGTTCGGCGCGCTGGCCTTCGGCATCGGTACGAGCGAGGTCGAGCACGTGCTCGCCACCCAGACCCTGCCGCAGGCCCGGCCGCGGACCATGCGCGTCACCATCGACGGCCGGCGCGGCCTCGGGGTGACGGCGAAGGACCTCATCCTCGGCACGATCGGGCGCATCGGCGTCGACGGCGGCGTCGGCCACGTCATCGAGTACGCGGGGGAGGCGATCCAGGACCTCTCGATGGAGGGCCGGATGACCGTGTGCAACATGTCGATCGAGGCCGGGGCCCGCGCGGGGATGGTCGCCCCGGACGAGTGCACGTTCTGCTTCCTCGAGGACCGCCCGGGCGCGCCGAAGGACTTCCTCGGCGCGATCGCGGCGTGGTCCGAGCTCCCGACCGACCCCGGGGCGGTCTTCGACCGGGAGGTCGCGATCGACGCCTCGGATCTGGTGCCCCAGGTCACGTGGGGGACGAACCCGGCGATGGTCGCGCCGGTGACCGGCCGCGTGCCGGTGCCGGACCAGTGGCCGGACCCGGACGCCGCCCGGCGGGCGCTCGACTACATGGGCCTCCACGGCGGCGAGGCGATGGAGGACATCGGCATCGACGTCGTCTTCCTCGGCTCCTGCACCAATGGCCGGCTCGAGGACCTGCGCGCCGCGGCCGACGTGATCCGCGGGCGGCAGGTCGCGACGGGCGTGCGGGCGATGGTGGTGCCGGGGTCGATGCAGGTCAAGGCGGCGGCCGAGGCCGAGGGCCTCGACCGCGTCTTCGCCGAGGCCGGCTTCGACTGGCGGGACGCCGGCTGCTCAATGTGCCTGGGGATGAACCCGGACATCCTGGCGCCGGGCGAGCGGTGCGCCTCGACCTCCAACCGCAACTTCGAGGGACGCCAGGGCAAGGGCGGCCGCACGCACCTGGTGAGCCCGGCCATGGCCGCGGCCGCGGCGATCACCGGCCACCTCGTCGACGTGCGCTCGCTCGACGTGGACCTGGCGGAGGTCGGCTGATGGAGCCCTTCCGCGTGGTGACCGGCTCGATCGCCCCGCTCGACCGGGCCGACGTGGACACCGACCAGATCATCCCGAAGCAGTACCTGAAGCGGATCGAGCGGACCGGCTTCGGGGCCTTCCTCTTCGACGACTGGCGCGGGCAGGAGGGCTTCCTGCTCGAGGAGCCGCCCTACCGGCACGCGCCGATCCTGGTGACCGGCCGCAACTTCGGCTGCGGCTCGTCGCGGGAGCACGCGCCCTGGGCGCTCCAGGACTTCGGCTACCGGGCGATCGTCGCGCCGTCGTTCGCGGACATCTTCCGCAGCAACTGCACGAAGAACGGCCTGCTGCCGGTCGAGCTCCCGGAGCCGGAGGTGCGCGCGCTGATCGAGGCGGCGCTCGCCAGCCCGGGCGCCGCGGCCACGGTCGACCTCGAGCGGTGCGTGGTCGTCGCGCCGGATGGCCACGAGGCGCCGTTCGACGTCGACCCCGTCGTGCGGGAGCGGCTGCTCGGTGGGCTCGACGACGTCGCGATCACGCTCGGCTTCGAGGCGGACATCGCCCGGTACGAGCGCGAGCGCGAGCGGGAGGGCCCCGTCACCACGGCGATCGGGCCGAGCTGAGCCAGCCCGTCGTGGCGCGCCGGCTCCCGCCGGTCGGCGAGCTGCTCGGGGAGGCCTGGCGGCGGTTCGCGCGCTGGAACTGGCAGTTGCTCGGCGTCGCGGTCCCGGTCGTGGCCGCGGAGGTCGTGATCCAGCTGCTGATCGTGAACAAGAGCGAGCAGCTCGGGATCCTCAGCATCGCGATCGGCTTCGTGCTCACCTCGGTCGCGAGCGGCCTCATCGTGGCGGGCATGGCGCCGGGGGCGACGGCCTTCCGCGCGCCGCTCGGCCAGAGCCTGCAGATCGCCGGCCGCGTGCTCCCCGCCGGCGTGGTCGCCGGGGTGGGGCTCGCGATCGGCTTCGTGCTCTTCATCATTCCGGGCCTGGTGCTCTACACGCGCTGGTCCGTGCTCGTGCCCGTCCTCATCAGGGAGGACATCGGGTGGGGCGACTCCTTCGCGCGCTCGTGGGCGCTCACCCGCGGCAACGGCTGGACGATCTTCGGCGCGCTCCTGATCGTCCTGATCACCTACCTCGCGCTTTTCGTGGTCGCCGCCCTGCTCGGCGGCGTCACCTACGTCGTGGTCGCCGTGGTGGTGGGCGCCATCCAGATCGCCTTCTCGGCGGTGCTGTCCCTCGTGATCTACGAGGGGCTCGTCGGCACCGCGCTCGAGGTCACGTCAGGCCCTGGCGGGCCTCCCTGACCAGCATCACGGCCTCCGGGAAGAGCACCCGGATGGCGTCGCGCACCTGGGCGGCCTGCTCCTCGGGCTTGCCGGACAGGTCGAGCCGCGTAATGCACGCGACCGTCATCTGCACCGCGAGGTTGATCGCGTTGTCGGCCCACGCCACCTTCTGCGCGCCCTGCATCTGCTCCATCATCTCGCCGAGCTGGCGCTGCAGGTCCTCGGGGTCGCCGCCCCCGAACATCCCGAATGGGAACCCTCCGCCTTCCATCGTCGCCTCCTGCGGGTGAGCACACAGCGTAGTGGCAGGGCCGCCGCCGTCGCCCGGCGGGCGCGAGCGGCGCTGCTTCACTTGAAGAGCGCGCTGTAGGCGGAGAGCGCCGGCTGCCCGCCGAGGTGGGCGTACAGCACGTTCGAGCCGCGGTCGATCTCGCCGTCCCGGACCAGGTCGATGAGCGCCGCCATCGACTTCCCCTCGTAGACCGGGTCCGTGATCATGCCCTCGGTCCGGGCCGCGGTGCGGATCGCTTCGAGCGTCCGCTGGTCCGGGATCCCGTAGACGCCGGCGTGCCAGCGCTCGTCGAGGACGATCTCGTCGTCGCCGAGGTCGCGGCCGAGCCCGACCAGGTCGGCGGTGGCCCGGGCGATGCGGGCCACCTGGGCGCGCGTCTCGTCCGGGCGGGCCGAGGCGTCGATGCCGAGGACCCGCCGGGGGCGGTCCTGGGCGGCGAAGCCGGCGATCATCCCGGCCTGGGTGCTGCCGGTGACCGAGCAGACGATCACCGTGTCGAAGAACACGCCGAGCTCCCGCTCCTGCTCGGCCACCTCGCCGGCCCAGCGCGCGTAGCCGAGGCCGCCGAGCGGGTGGTCGGAGGCGCCGGCCGGGATCGCGTAGGGGCGCCCGCCGGCCATCGTGATCTCGGCGATCGCCCGCTCCCAGCTCTCCTTGAAGCCGATGCCGAAGCCGGCGGGCGCGAGGCGCACGTCCGCGCCGAGGATGCGGCTGAGCTGGATGTTGCCCACGCGGTCGTAGACGGGGTCGGGCCAGTCCACCCAGCTCTCCTGCACCAGCACCGCGCGCAGCCCGAGGCGCGCCGCGACGGCCGCCACCTGGCGCGTGTGGTTCGACTGCACGCCGCCGATCGAGACCAGGGTGTCGGCGCCCTTGGCGAGTGCGTCGGCGGCGAGGTACTCGAGCTTGCGGGTCTTGTTGCCGCCGAAGGCCAGGCCGCTCGCGCAGTCGTCGCGCTTCGCCCAGACGCGGGCGCCGCCCAGGTGTGCGCTGAGCCGGTCGAGCGGCTCGATCGGCGAGGGGCCGTAGAGGAGCGGGATGCGGGGGAACGCCTCGAGGTCCACGTGTCCTCCTCGTCCGGGTCGGGGCGGGGCCAGCGTACCCAGCCGACCGGCGGCCGGTAGCGTTCCCTGCTCGCGGCGCGCCGAGAGGTTCCCTGAGGTTCGGCGCCCGCGCTCGTCAACCCCGCGGCGCGCCCCAGGCGCCGTGTGGGCACCGGGAGGGGGGGACATGCTGAACCGGATCACGCGGCGCCTGACGTACGCCAACGTCATGGCCACCGCCGCGCTCTTCGTCGCCTTGGGGGGCTCGGCCTTCGCGGCGGCGAAGATCACCGGCAAGGACATCAAGGACGGCACGATCACCGGCGCGGACATCAAGGACGGATCGCTCATTCGTGCCGACTTCAAGAGCGGCCAGCTGCCACGGGGGCAGCCGGGAGCGGCCGGCGTGGCCGGGGCTGCGGGAGCGCCGGGCGCCCCGGGGGCGCCGGGCGCGCAGGGAGCGCAGGGCATCCCCGGGGGCGCGCTCGCCCTCGCGCACATCACGCTCACGGGCGCCGTCGACGCCGCGCACTCCACGAACATCGCCGGCGGCAACGTGGCCCACCCGAACAACGGGCGCTACTGCATCAGCGGGCTCGCCTTCACCCCGCAGAGCGCGGCCGTGACCGTCGGCGCGGGCGGCACCGGCTTCGTCGCGCGAACGAGCGTCGGCACGCTCGCCCTGGGCTGCCCGGCCGGGACCCAGGTGGAGATCGTCACCGCCGACATCAACAACGTCCTCGCCGACAGCGACCTGTGGGTGGTCCTGAACTGACGGCCCGCGGATAGGCTCCGCGCCGCGGGAGGTGCGGATGCGGACGGTCACGGTGGTGGTGCTTCCCGGCGACGGCATCGGCCCGGAGGTCGTGCGCGAGGCGCGGCGCCTGGTCGA
>DATFWK010000168.1:0-8732 GCA_035259345.1 Miltoncostaeaceae bacterium
TCCGCGGGGGGCGCGGCGGCGGGGTCCGTCGCCGTGACGGCGCCGAGCGCAGGGATGGCCCAGAGCATGGCGAACACGCAGCCCAGCAGCGCCAGCGCAAGGACGCGCCCAAGGCGCATGGCCCGCCGATCTGAGGTTGCCCTCGAGCCAACCACCAAGCTGCGCCCACCCCCAGTGGAATCGAACCGCTGCCGGTTGACGACTATACCCGATGTTCTGCAGCTTCACCGCATCCGGTGAGATGGCGCTCACCGGCGGTTGCGGCTTCCGAGACAGAAATGCGTGAGGGGTTGGTGCAGGAATCGTAAAGGCGGCTGGACCAGGGGAAATCGTGGCCTAGACTGGCGCTCTCGTGGTGAGGCTCGGGATGATGGGGGCGAGGGGTGTCGGGCGATGGGGGGCGGTCGCGCTCGGGCTCCTGGCGGCGGCAGCGATCGCGGGCTGCGGCTCCGGCGGCTCGGGATCGACCGGCGCGACCGGCACGCCCGTGACCACCATGCCCGGGGTCACGACCGCGCGGACGGCGGTGACCGTCTACTTCGCCGACAGCGAGGTCCGCCGCCTCGTCTCCGAGCGCCACGAGATCCCGGTCAGCGGGTCCCGGCTCAGGGCCGCGCTGGACGAGCTCGCGCAGGGCCCCATGGCCGCCGGCCTGCTGCCCGCGCTGCCCCAGGGGACCAGGGTCCTCTCGGCCACGAGCGCCGGCGGGACCGCCCGCGTCGACCTGAGCCAGGAGTTCGCCGAGGGCTACCCCAGCGGCGGCTCGGCGGCCGAGGTGGCGATGCTGGCGCCCCTCGTCTACACCGCGACGGCGGTGCCCGGCGTCCACGCGGTGCTCCTCACCGTCGCGGGCAAGATGCCGGACCTGCCGGGCTCGCAGTACGACCTCAGCGCGCCGCTCACCCGCCGCGACTTCCCGGACCTCGGGGCGACGGCACCGTGAGGCGGCTCGCCCTCGCCGCGGCGCTCGCGGCACTCGGCCTTGCCGCCCCGGCCGGAGCGCTGTCGCAGCCGCTCGTCGCGATCGACCCCGGCCACGGCGGCAAGGACTCCGGCGCGAAGGGCGTGCTTCCTCCCGGTACCTTCACCGGGCTGACGCCCCGCTTCGACCGCGACGGGCGGACGATGCTCTACGAGAAGGACGTGACTCTGGACATCGCCCTGCGCCTGAACGGCTGGCTCAAGGCGCGGGGCTTCCCGACGCTGATGACCCGGACGAAGGATCTCGCCGGCGGGGACCGGCCCTTCACCACCACGCTGGCGGACCTCAAGGCCCGCACGGACCTCGCCAACGGAGCCGGCGCCCAGATCTTCGTCTCCATCCACGAGAACGCCCTGAACAAGCGGGCGGCCGGGACGGAGACCTACCGCTACTACTTCTCCGACCCGCTGGCCCGCTCGCTGGCCGTGCTGATCCATCAGCAAGTACTGGCCCGGCTCGGCTTGCCGGATCGCGGCGTCCGCACCGCGGGCTTCTACGTCCTCAGGCACTCGAACATGCCGGCGGTCCTCGTCGAGGGCGCGTTCATCGACAACCCTCAGGAGGCGCTGCTGCTCGCCGACGCGAACGAGCGCCAGGCGCTGGCCGAGGCGCTCGGCGCGGGGATCGTCCGCTACGTCCAGCTCGGCGGGCGTGCCGCGTACGGCCCCCAGGCGGCCGGCCTGACGACCAAGTACTGGGTCACCGCGGGCGCCTTCGCGAAGCGGTCCGACGCCCAGAAGCGGGCGCGCCTGGTCCGGAGGCGCGGGTTCGAGGGTGTCGTGCGCAGCCGCTACACGCCTCGCTTCCGGCGCAACCTCTGGTACGTCGTCTCCGGGCAGTTCGCGTTCCTCGACAACGCACGCAGCCTGCGTGACCGCCTGCGCAGCCGCGGCTTCCGGGCCAACGTCGGCCCGGCGCCGGCGCCGAAGACCTGAGCTCGCCGGGGCGGCGCGGTGCCTTCGGATCGTCCGCCCATCGCCGTAGCATCGGCGCCCCGATGAAGGACCTGCTCCAGCTGGAGCTCCCGCTGCCCCAGCCGCAGCCCGGGAGCCGCCGCCAGGCGACGCTCGCCGACCGCCTGTGCGACCTCCTGGCGCGCCGCGGGCGACCGCTGGAGGTCGGGCACGTCGTCGCCCAGGTGCTGCGGATGCGCCGGTGCCCGGAGCGGCTCCAGCGGCGGCTCGTCGCGGAGATCGTCGAGGGCGACCAGCGCCTCGCATGGCGCGGGCGCGACCTCGTCGGCCTCGCGCCCGCCGGGTGGACCGCCACCCCGGTGGGCGAGGCCACGTTCTGCGTGATCGACATCGAGACGACCGGCGGCGCGCCGGGGCGCTCGCGCATCACCGAGATCGGAGCGGTGCGCATGCGCGGCGGCGAGGTGCTCGAGCGCTTCGAGACGCTGGTCGACCCCGGGCGCCCCGTGCCGGCGGCCATCACGGCGCTCACGGGCATCGACGACGCGATGCTGGCCGGGAGCCCCAAGGTCGAGGAGGCGCTCGAGGCGTTCGTCGCCTTCGCCGGCGAGGACATCATGGTCGCGCACAACGCGCCCTTCGACCTGCGCTTCCTCAACTACGAGCGCCACCGCTGCTTCGGGCGCTACTTCACCCAGCCGTGGCTGGACACCCTCGTGCTCGCCCGGCGCCTCCTGCGCCGCCGCCTCGAGCGGTTCGACCTGGGCACGCTCGCCGGCTGGGCCGACGCGCCCGTGCGCCCGATCCACCGGGCGCTCCCGGACGCCGAGGCGGCCGCCGCCGTGCTCGAGGTGCTGCTCGGGATGCTGGTCGAGCGGGGGCACGGGACGCTCCAGCGGGCGGTGGCGCTGGGCCAGGGCGGCGGCGCACGCCACGCCCACAAGCTCGCGCTGGCGGAGGACCTGCCGCAGGCGCCCGGGGTCTACCTCATGCGCGACGGCGAGGGCGAGGTGCTCTACGTGGGCAAGGCCGCCAACCTGCGCCGGCGGGTGCGGGCGTACTTCGGGCCGCAGGGGCGGCACGGCCGGCTGATCGGCCGGGCCCTGGACGAGGTCGAGCGGATCGAGCACCGGGTCACGGCGTCCGAGTTCGAGGCGCTCCTCGCGGAGGCGTCCCTTCTGCGCGAGCTGCGCCCGCCCTGCAACACGCGCGGCACGGGCGCCGGCCGGCGACGGCAGCTCCGCCTCTCGGTCGGCGACCCGTTTCCCCGCCTCACCGTCGCCGCCCAGACGCAGGACGACGGAGGCGCGTACTTCGGCCCGGTGCGGACCGAGCGGGTGGCGCGGCTCGCGGTCGAGGCGCTCGCCCGGCTGTTCCCGATCCGCCACTGCCACCCGCGCTGCGCGGCGGGGACCCAGGAGCGGCTGGTCGGTCGGTTCGAGGAGTGCCACGGGCCCTGCGGCCTCGCGCCCGGGACGTACGCCGGCGAGGTCGCCGACCTCGCCGAGATGCTCGGCGGCCCGCTCGACCGGGCGCTGGCCGTGCTCGGCGACCGCGCGGAGCGGCTCGCGCTCGCCGGCGGCCTCACCACCGAGGAGGCCCGGGCGGACCTCGAGCTGGTGCTCGCGCAGGTCGTGGCGCTCGATCGCGCCCGGGCGGCCGCCCGGGCCGGCGGCGTGATCGTCGAGCCCGGGCCGGCGCAGGGCGGCGCCGTCTGCTTCTTCGTCTGGGGCGGCCGGGTGATCGAGCGCCGCGAGCTCACCACACGCTCGTGGCGGCGGGCGGCCGCCGCGCTGACGGCGCTCGCTGCCGCGCAGCGTGAGGGCCCGCGGCCGCTCGAGCCCGAGCTGCTCGAGGACGCGCTCATCGTCCACGAGCGCCTGCGCTCGCGAGGCGCCGCGGTCGCGCTGGCGCCGGGCTTCGACCACGCCGAGGCGCTCGCGGCCGTGCGGGCCGCGATCCGCCGGGCCGCCGTGGCCGCCGGTCCACCGCTCAGGGACGCGGTCGGCGACGTCCGCCCGGCCGCATAGCGACACCGGGCCGCTCGCCGGCGCCCTGGCGGCGGCCGCCCTCCCGATCTCCGGCCGCTACGGGCCGCTCGCCCGCCAGTCGGAGCTGGGCCTGCGCGCATGGGCGGCGCAGTCGGGGGCATCGCTCGAGATCGCCGACGCGGGGGAGGAGCCGGGCCGCGCGGCGGAGCTCACCCTCGCGCTGGCCGGCCGCGCGGAGCTCCTGTTCGGCCCCTATGGAAGCGGCGCGATGCGGGCGGTCGCCCACGCGTTCGCCGGGCGGCCGGAGGTCGTCTGGAACCACGGGGGCGCCGCCGGCGCGGACACCGGCGCGCGCGTCGTCGACGTCCTCGGCCCCGCCGGGTCCTATTGGCGCGGCCTCCCCGCGGCGCTGCGGGCGATCGGCGCGCCGCTCGCGCCGGCGGTCGTCCTGACCGGGCCGGGTGGGTTCGCGGCGGCGACAGCGGAGGGGGCGATCGCCGCGCTGGCGGCCGAGGGCGCCGGCCACCCGCAGGAGGTCCGCTACGCCGAAGAGGGCGCCGCCGGCGCGGCCGACGAGGCGCTGCGGTCCGGGGCGCGGATCGTGGTGGGGTGCGGCCGGTTCGACGACGACGTTGCCGTCGGCCGCCGGCTCGCCGGCCGGCCGCCCGGGGAGCCGTTCGTGGGGCTCGTGGCCTGCGGGGTGGCGGCTGCCGCCGAGGCGCTCGGCGAGGCCGTCGCCGGCTGGCTCGGCCCGGCGCAGTGGATGCCGGGCGGTGCCGGCGACCCGCTGGGCCCGGACGCGGACTACCCCGCCGCCCAGGCCTTTGCCGCGGGCATCGTCGCCGAGCGGGCCGCCGCGGCGGCCGGCTCCCTCGACCCCGACGCCCTCTGGGACGCGGCGCGCGCGCTTCGCACCACGACGCCGCTCGGGCCCTTCGCCGTGGACGGGCGCGGCCGCCAGGTCGCCCACGCCCCGCTCATCGTGCGGTGGGCGCGGGAGCCCGGCGGGCTCGTCCGCCGGGCCGTGTGGCGCCCGCCGCCGGCCGGTGGAGGCGCGCCGTGACGGACGTGGAGGCGCTCCTCGCGTGGTTCGCCCGGGAGGGGTCGGACCTGCCGTGGCGGCGGACCCGCGACCGGTACTCGGTGCTCGTGGCCGAGGTCATGCTGCAGTCGACGCAGGTCCCGCGCGTGGTGCCCTACTACGAGCGCTGGACGGCGCGCTGGCCGACGCCCGAGGCGCTCGCCGCCGCGCCCCTCGGCGATGTGCTCGCGGCCTGGCACGGCCTCGGCTTCCCGCGCCGGGCACGCAACCTGCACGCCGCCGCGCGCGCCGTCGCGGCCGGCGGATGGCCGCCGGACGACCGGCTCGCGGACCTGCCGGGGGTCGGCCCGTACACCGCGGCCGCGATCCTCTGCTTCGCGGACGGCCGCGCGGTGCTTCCAGTCGACACCAACGTGCGCCGCGTGCTGGCCCGCCGGTTCCCGGGTGGCTGGCCGGGGACGCCGCCCGGCCGCGGCTGGGAGGCCGGCCAGGCCCTGATGGACCTCGGGCGCACGGTCTGCCGGGCCAGCGAACCGGCCTGCGAGACCGGATGCCCCGTCCGCGACGGGTGCCCGGCAGCCGGGAGCGGCGCCGTCGCCGCGCTCACGCCGCGCTCGCCCCGCCAGGGGCGCTACGAGGGATCGATGCGCCAGCGCCGCGGCTCGCTCCTCGGCGAGCTCGCGCGCGCCGGCCGCGCGCCCGCAGACCGCGATCCCGAGGCCGCCGCGTCGCTCGTGGCGGACGGCCTCGCGCGCCGTCGCGGCGACCGGCTGCTCCCGGCCCGCTGATGTCCGTTCGCCCCTAAAGGGCTAAGATCGGGGAAGCTCGAGACGGAGGTTCCCGAATGGCCAAGGCGAAGCGGTCGCGGCGCACCAGCATCCGGCACATGTCGGCGGATGACCCGGGCGTGCTCGAGGCCCTCGAGCGCGCCGAGCAGCAGGGCGCTCCCGCCGAGGCCCCGTCCGAGCCCGAGGACGAGGAGTCCGAGACCGAGGACTAGGCCCCGGGAGCGGCGGCGCCCGTCCTCGGCGGCAGCGTCGTACCCGACAGCGCCACCAGCGCGTCCACGGTCGCGATCAGCGGGCTCCCCGGCGAGGCGGCCGTGAACGCGATCGAGCCGTCGGGGAGCTGGAGCCCCCGCAGGGCGGCCCGGCTGGCGGGCGGGGGCGTGCGCCCGAGCGCCCGGAGCGCGCGGATGGCGAGCGCGGTCGAGTTCGCCTCGGTGACCCCGCGGGCGCCGAAGAACGCGTAGCCCCCCTGGCCGTTGGCCTGGGCGGTCATCCAGGCGGCGGCCGCTCGCAACATCGGATCGCGGGCCCGGACGCCGGCGGCGCGCAGCGCCTCGATCAGGATCGCGGTGGTCGAGACGTCGTCGCGCCCCGAAGGAGTGAGGTCGTTGCCCCAGCCGCCGGCGCCGCGATCGGACCGCAGGGCGGCGACCGCCGCGGCCGGTACCCGCTCGCCGGCCCCTGCCAGCGCGAGCATCGCGAGGGCCTGGTCGAACCCGGTCGCGCCGTAGCGGCCCGCCGCGTAGGCGCCGCGGATGCGCGCCAGGTAGTCGACGCCGCGGAGCCGGCGGGGGTCGGCGCCGGCGGCCTCGGCCGCCAGCGCCACCTTGCCGGCCGCTCCGGCCGTCGACGCGTATGCCGGGGCCAGCGCCACGAGCCGGGAGAGCCGCGGCCCGAGAACGGGCCTCCCGGCGCCGGCGGCGGCGAGGGCGACGATCGCGTCGGCCTGCTGCCCCGGCGCCACGCCGGAGACCGTCCGCAGCCAGGCGGCGGCGCGCGCGGCGGCCTGCCGGTCGGCGCTGCCCCCGGGCGCGGCGGCGGCCGGGGCCGCAAGCGCGAGGAGCGCCGCGGCCGCCGGCATCCACGCCGCCCTCACGGCCGGTAGGCCGGCGCCCCCGCGACGACCGTGAACGAGATGCTGTTCACGCCCGCGACGCCGGTGGACTCCCGGTTGCCGGCGCCGTCGGTCGCGCGGCTCCAGGCCCGGTAGCTGCCCGGCGGCAGCGGGCCGCCGAGCTTGAAGATCCAGGCGCTGCCGTTCGCCCGCGCCGGCCAGTAGCGCTGCAGCGCGCAGGACCGCGGCGCCGAGAAGCTCCGCCGCCCGCCGAGGAACCGGCAGAGCGTCCCCACGCGGCGCGCGACGGCGACCTCGACCTTCCCCACGTCCGAGCGGTCCGGCCCGGCCGTGCCGCGGAGGACCCGGACGACCCGGTAGCGGTGGCCGGAGGCGGGAAGCGCGATCGCGCTCCCGGGCGCCACGGTGTCCGCCTGGACGGCCGCGGGGGCGAGCGGCGCCACCACCGCCGACGGGAGCGCCGGGAGCGGCGGCAGGCTGCAGACCGTGGGATCGCCGGTGAACGAGCAGACGGCCCGCGCCTGGCTGCGCACCTCGCCGGGGCGCGTCGCGAGGACCGTGCGGGTGCCGATGCCGGTGGCCACGAGGGTCGCGGTCCCGTTCCCGTCGGCCACCACCGCCTGGTCGCCATAGGCGACGGTCGCCCCGGCCGCGGGGCTCGTCGTGCCCGCGCCATCCGTGCTGGTCACGGTCGCCCGGAAGGTCGCCCCCTGCTGGACCGCGTCCGAGGAGAGCGTGAGGTCGAGCTCCGGCTCGGCGAAGCCGGCCGCGGTGGCCGGCACGAAAGCCCACGTCACGGACTCGCCGTTCTGGAGGATCGCGGCGTCGGCGCCGACGCTGCTCGCCACGTGGTTCAGGTTCAGGCGCCAGAACGGGCCGCCGGCCGCGCCGTCCCCGCTGTCCGACCCGACCTGGATCAGCTGCGAGCCGAACGGGAAGACGGTGAAGCTGAAGGGGATGCCGAAGGTGCGCGCGGCCTGGGCGATCTGGGCGGTCGCGCTCGCCGCGGGCACGGTGATCGTGTCGCCGTCCACGGTGTCGACCGCGGTCACGGTCGCCGCGGGGTCGTCGTCCAGGGTCACCTGGGTCTCGGGGATGATGTTGGCGCTCGCCCCCTCGACCCGCAGGGTGGTCGTGATCGGCGCCGCGGCCGCGACGGCCGGGAGCGCGAGGACGGCGAGGGTGGCGGCGAGGCCGCCGGCCCGGGGTGGTCTCATGCTGGGTTCCTCTCTCCGCGGAGGGTCGTGTCAGCTCGCCGCGGAGAGGTCTCCTGGCTTCCGGTCGATCGCGACGCCGCACCTTCCCGGGGAGATCCCCAGTGGCCGGCTCTTCGCCCGGCGACGTCGCTCCCGGATCACAGTGGCGGGACCGCGCCGGACTTGCACCGGCTTCCCTTCACCGCGGCGGAATGCCGCGCGAGCCTACCTGCGCGCCCGGGGCGATGCCAGGTGATCCGGCCGGACGCCCGGGACGAACGACGTGGCAAGCGGTCCAACCGCCCCCCGGCCGGGACCACTACGATTGCCACCGATGCCCGAGACCCTCAGGCGCCTGCTGACCCGTCCCGCGACGTTCTGCGCCATCACGCTGTCGGTGCTGCTGCTCGGGCTGGGGCTCGACCACTTCGCCACCGAGCGCGAGCAAGTGCTGCTCGGGCTCTGCACCTGGGCGATCCTCGTCACCGCATGCTGGCCGCTGTCGGCCGACGACCGGGCTCGGACCGCCGTCGTGGTGATCGTGGCCACGATGGCCGAGGTGATCGGCTCCATCATCTGGGGCGTCTATCACTACCGGCTCGGGAACCTGCCGATGTTCGTGCCGCCCGGCCACGGGCTGGTCTACCTCACCGGGCTTCGCATCAGCCAGAGCGGGCTCGCACGGGCCCGCCCACGCCTCTTCGTCGGCGCCATGCTAGCGGTGCTCGTGGGCTGGGCTGCGGT
>DATFWK010000169.1:0-4911 GCA_035259345.1 Miltoncostaeaceae bacterium
GGAGCTGCCGCCGGCTCGCGCGGCGACCGCGACCGCCGGGACGAGCGCCATGGCGGCGGCGAGCAGGCACCACCGATCGGCCCGCCGCAGCGCGAGCGCCAGGAGGCCCGCGCCGGCCAGCGCGAGCACGCCCGCCGCCGCGAGGTCCCGGCCAGGCGGAAGCACGAGCGGCGGGCGGACGGCGCCCAGGACGGCCGCGAGGGCGATGACGGCCCACGTCGCCGCGCGAAGCGCGTCGCCGCGAAGCCGGGGGATGGCGGCCGCCGCGAGCGCCGCCGCGGCCACGGGGACGACAAGCTCGGGCCTGGTCGTGCACGCGAGGCCGGCGAGCACGCCGGCCAGCGCCGTCCGGCGATGCAGGAGCGCCAGCGCCGCGCCGAGCACGAGTGCCGGGGCGAGCGCGTCCGGCCCGGCGAACCCGCTCCAGTGCGCGAGCGACGGGCTGGCGAGGCAGGCCCCGGCCGCGACCAGGCCGGCGAGCCGGGAGCCGGAGAGCCGGTGGGCGACGGCCCCCGCGAGGACGACCGTCGCGGCCCCGCCGAGCGCGGCGACCGCCCGCGCCGCCGCCCCGAGGCTCAGGCCGCACATCGAGAGCACAGCCACCAGGGCCGGGAAGAGCGGCTTGGCCGCGGCGTCGGCGCTCGGGACGAACACCTCGCCGCCGTGGGCGAGCGGGCCCACGGGCCGGCCGTGGGCGGCGATGTCCTTCGCCATCGCGAGGTACTGGTAGCCGTCCGGGTAGAGGGGCGCCGGATGGAGCTGGCGGGCCCGGATGAGCAGGACGATCGCGGCCGCGAGCAGGCCGGCGACGGCCCACACGGCCCGCTCGACCGCGAGCCGGCGCGGCCGTCGCAGGGCGAGCGAGGTCATGCCCGAGCGGGGCGGCGCACGAACTCCCGCAGGTAGCCCGCCGTCTCGGCCGTCCGGTACAGGTAGAAGCGGTCGCGGGTGGCCACCCACATCACGAGGCGCAGGGGCGCGGCCACCACGAGGCGGCCGGCCAGCCGGAGCGACCGTCCCGCGCGCGCCCGGCTCACGCCCTGCCACCAGAGCCGCCGCCAGTAGTAGCCGGCCCGCAGGCGCTCGGGCGCGACGCGGTGCGCGACGGCGGCGTCCGGCTGCAGCCAGACGCGCCAGCCCAGCTCCCTGAGCCGCTCGATCGCCGCGTACTCCTCCCCGGAGAGCAGCGACCCGCCGATCCGCCCCAGCCGCTCGGAGAACCCGCCGGCCTCGGCGAGCGCGTCCGCGCGCATGGCGAGGTTCGCGCCGAACGGGTACTCGGCGCTCGAGCGCGCCTCGCGCGCCTGGTCGCCGATGCGGGTGATCCCCGCGAACTGGAGCAGCCGGTCCGAGAGCCAGACCGGGGGCGGGGCCGCGAAGTCCGGGTGACAGGCCCCGCCCGCGCAGCCGACGGTCGGGTCGGCGAACGCAGCGGCCAGGCGCCGGGCCCAGTCCGGGGCCGGCGCGGCGTCGTCGTCCACGAACGCGACGACCGGCAGGGTGGCCTCGGCGAGGCCGCGGTTGCGCGCCCGGGAGAGGCCCGGCTCCGGCTCGTGGACGTAGCGCAGGCCCGGGATCGCGTCGGCGAACCCCTCGACGAGCTCGCGGCAGGGCGGCCGCGAGGCAGAGTCCACAACGATCGCCTCGACCGGGTCCTCCAGCGCCGCGATCGCCGCCAGGCAGCGGCGCAGGTCGTGCGGGCGCTCGTGCGTGCAGATGACGACCGAGAGAAGCGGCTCAGCCACCGAACACCTGGGCGAAGAGCTCGGCGTGGGCGGCCGCGGCGGCGGCGGGATCCAGCTCCGCGGCGCGTGCGGCTGAGCGGGCCTCCCGGGCGGCCCGCTCGGCCGGGTCGGCGAGCTCGTCGAGGCCGTGCCGGATGCCGTCTGCGGTCGGCGGGCAGAGCAGCGCGGCGCCGTCCGCGACCTCCGGGATGGAGCCGGTCGGCGTGGCGAGCACGGCGCGGCCCGCGCCCAGGGCCTCGAGCAGCGGCATGTTGGTCTCCCCGACGCTCGAGGCGCGGAGCACCAGGACCGCGTCCGCGGCCTTGATCGCGCGCTCGTAGGTCGCGCGGTCCGGGTTGGGGCAGACGAGTGCGCCGCCCGCGCGGGCCCTGCGAACGAGCTCCGCGTCGAGGACACGGCCTGCGAGGGCGAGCCGCCACCCCGCGGCCGAGGCGGCCGACGCCGCCTCGCCGACGAGCTTCACGGACTTGAGCACGCCCGGCAGGAGCGCGATCAGCTCGTCCTCCGGCCAGCCGAGCGCAGCGCGGGCGTGCCGCCGCGAGACCTCGCCCATCCGCGGCGCGGCGATCGGGATCACCCGCACGCGCTCCGGCCGCACCCCGGTCAGGGCGCGGAGCATCCCGGCAGCGGTCTCGCTGTGGACGACGAGCGCGGTCCCGCGGCGTCGGAGCAGCGGCGCGACCAGGGCCCGCTGCGCCGCGAGCAGGCGGCGGTCGCGGGGGACGACGTCGTGGATGGTGACGACGGTCGGCTCCCGGCGGCCGAGCATCTGGAGCAGCGTCCGCCGCGAGGAGTTGCCGAGGTGATAGTGGGAGCGGGCGCCCGTCCGCGGCGCGGGGGCGGGCTCGTAGGCCACGCCGAGCGGGTCGAGGGCGGTGGCCAGGCGATCGCAGTAGCCCGCGATGCCGACCGAGCCGTCGGCCCGGATGCCCGCGACCCTCATCGCCGCAGGCCGAGCTTGGCCGGGTCGAGGACGTACACGGCGTACGGCGTCCCGTCGTGCACCAGCCGGCCGACGCGGTTGTTGCGGTAGAAGTAGGTGCCGAGCGCCCGCCGGTCGGCCGCCGTGCGCACGAGCGGCGTCGGGCCGGTCGAGAACTCCTCGAGCGTCGGCGCGCGCAGCGACGTGCTCTTCTCGATCACGACGTAGCGCACGCCCTGCCGGTACATGGTGCGTGCAGCCGTCCACCAATCGCTTCCTGCGAAGAAGCGGTGGAGCAGCCGGTAGCCGTCCTCGGAGGCCCGGAGCTCGGCCTGGGACCCGACGTGCGCCTTGGTCACCACGAGCACGTGGTGGCCGGTGGTCGCCGGCACGAAGTAGCTCGTGAAGGGATCGGAGGCCACGAGCCCGGGCTTGGAGGGCACGATCTTCCCGAGGTCGTACGCCGGCTGCAGCGGCGTGCCGAGGTAGGTGATGGAGCCGGAGACGAACACGAGCGCGCCGACCCGGAACACGAGGCTGAGGGCCAGGCCGCCGACCGCCAGGCGCCGCGCGCGCCCGTCGGCCGCCTCGGCGATCCAGGTCGCGGCGCCGGCCGCGAGCGGGACCTGGCAGAAGAGCAGGAACCGCCACCAGACCGGGAGCGCGAGCCCGGCGGCCCCGGCAACGCCGACCGCGAAGCACCCCGTGAACCAGAGCGCCGCCAGCGGCCGTCCGCGGCCCGCGAGCCGGATGAGCCCGGCGATGCCGACCGCGCCGGCCGCCAGGAGGAGCGGCCAGCGCCAGCGGTCCTCCACCCAGTAGAGGCTGAGCCGGTTGGAGTGGACGAGCGGGTCCGTCGGCGGAGCGAGGAACTGCCAGATCTGGACCGACGCGACCGCCACGACGGCCACGAGCCCGGCGCCGGCCAGGATGGCCCACGTCCGCGGGCCGTCGAGGCGCCGGAGCGCGCCGGCGCGCGCCGCGGCCCAGGGGGCGAACTGCGGCGGGAGGGCGCGAGCGGCGACCGGCAGGAGCGCGCAGCCGGCGACGAACCAGTGGCCCCGCACGCCGGTCTCGCCGAGCGCCGCGTCGATCGAGTAGGACGGCCAGGCGAGCGCGAGACCGAAGCCCATGACCAGGCACCAGCCGCCCATCTCCCAGCCGGGCGTCCGCCGCATCGCCGCGATCGCGCCGCTCGCGGCGACCAGGGCGCACAGGAGGGCGCCGGTGAACGAGTGGACCGTGAGCGTCGTCGCCACTCCCAGCGTCCCGAGCGCGTAGCGCACGCGGCCGGGCGGCCCGTCGAGGGCGATGAGCGTCCCGAGCAGCAGCGCCATCGCGAGCGTCTGGGGGAGGAACGGGCCGTAGAGGAAGGAGTGGAGGCTGAAGTCGCCGGCCCAGATCACCTCGGCCGGCCCGAAGACCAACAGGAGCACGGGGATCGCGATCCACGCCGCCCGCGACCCGGACTGCCGGCGCACCCACCAGAACACGGCGACGAACAGCGCGACCGCGACCATGATCCCCGCGACGCCGAGCACGTGCGAGAGGCCGACCGGGTCCGGCACCGGGCGGCCGTCGGCGCCGTGGTGGGCGAGGCGGTCCCAGACCAGCGCGACGAGCTGGGTGTAGGGGGTCGCGTGCGGGTTCTCGACCGAGCCGCTCGCGAGGAAGGGGCTCACGTGGGTCAGCGGCGCGCTCGCGAGCTGCGGGATGATGGCCAGGAAGCCCGGGGTGTCGGAGATGACCCGCGGCGGGTACCCGGTGGCGCTTGCCCAGGCGGCGAAGAGCCCGAGCAGCGCGAGGCCGCCGAGCACCGAGGCCCGCAGCACGCCGATGCGCTGGGCCAGCGCGCGGGCCCGTCCGGCGACCACGCCCCAGAGCTCGGCGTCGGCGCCCACGACCAGCCCCGCCGCGAGCGCGGCGAACGCGACCCGGGCGGCCCCGGTGGAGGTCGCCGCGACGAGGGCCTCGACCAGCGCGGCCCCGCCCAGGATGACCACGCGAGGCCCCGGCATCGTGAAGAGCCCCGGCGCCTCGACGGCCGATGCCCGCACGATGAGGGCGAGCGCGAGCGCCTCGGCGCCGAGGGTCGCGGCGGCGGCCCCCCAGGCGCCGAACGCGGGGATGAGCGCGAGCGCGAGCACGAGGTTGGCGACCAGCGACGCGGCGACCTGCACGAGCAGCGGCCGCACCGCGCCCTCGGCGATCAGCACCGTCCCGGCCAGCCCGCTCATGCCGATC
>DATFWK010000170.1:0-2692 GCA_035259345.1 Miltoncostaeaceae bacterium
TGGTGGCCGCGGGCGCGGGCGCGGCGGTCCGGCCCGGCCGGCGTGTGTTCGTCCACCACCACGTCCCGTGCTTCGCCTGCGGGCTCTGCCGCGCCGGGCGCCACACGCTCTGCGCCACGTTCCGCGAGACGCGGATCGACCCCGGAGGGCTCGCAGAGCTCTTCCGCGTGCCCGAGCCCAACGTCCGGGCGGACGTGCTCGAGCTGCCCGAGGGCCTCGGGGACGACGCGGCGACGCTGATCGAGCCGCTCGCCTGCATCCTGCGCGGCCAGCGCCGTGCGGGGGTGCGGGAGGGCGCGCGCGTCGCGGTGGTCGGCACGGGCTCAATGGGGCTGCTCCAGGTGCAGGCCGCCCTGGCCACGGGCGCGGCGGCCGTGGCGGCCGTGGAGCCGCGCGAGGAGCGGCGGGCCCTGGCCGCCGCGGCGGGGGCGCGGGTGGCGGACGGCCTGGGCGCCGGCGCGGTGCGGGAGGCGCTCGACGGCGACCTCGCCGACGTCGTCCTCGTCTGCACCCACCACCCCGAGGCGATCGCGGGCGCGCTGCACATGGCCGGCCCGGCCGGCGTCGTCCAGCTCTTCGCGCCCACCGAGCCGGGCGAGCTGGTCCCGCTCGACCTGGGCGCCGTGTTCTTCCGCGAGGTGGACCTGCAGTCCACGTACTCGGCCGGCCCCTTCGACACCCGCGACGCGCTCGCCATGCTCGCGCGCGGGGCGATCGACGCCTCGCTCGTGATCTCGCACCGGGTGGGGCTCGACGACGTCGCGGAGGGCTTCCGGCTGGCCCGGTCGGGCGAGGCGGTCAAGGTCGTCGTGGTGCCCTGAGCGCACCGCGGTCGCCGCGCGACCGGCGCTTGCAGGGGCTTCGGCGGGCCCCGCTACCGTTGCGTAGGGGTCGTGCGCAGCAAGCACCCTCCGCCCGGGGGCAACCGGCGGAGGGGCCGGTCTGCGGCGGCCGCGTCCCGGGCCGCTCGCTGCTCAAGTCACCCTCGCGGGGTGCCGATAGGCGGGAGTGCCGGGCCCGTTATCCATGCGCGGAGGTGTGATTGGCCCGCACCGGACAGCTCGTCGGCGCTCTCGTCCTTCTGGGGACCGCGGCGCCCGCAGCCCTCGGGTTCGGCGCCAAGCCGCTCTCCGGCCAGACCGGCGTGGTCATCGGCTATGCGGCCGACACCCACACCGCGACGGTGGCGCTGCAGAGCGGCGAGGTGGTCGCGATCCGCGACCGCAACGCGATCTGGCGCCCGGGCACGAAGGTGCGCATGGACGGGCTCCCGTCGGGGGCCGCGAACGGCATCAAGTGGACGACCGGCGCCGGCGGCATCAAGTGGACGGTGCCGCCCGGCATCAAGTGGGGCGTCAAGGTCAACCAGGACGGCAGCCTCGCCACCCGGATGCGGGCGATCGGGCGGACGAGCTCCGCGCGGGTCAAGGCCGTCGTCGTGGCAGACATCGGCCGGCGGGCACTCGGCCTCGCGGCGCCCGGCACGACCTTCGTGGTCGTGACCCCGAAGCCCCCGAGCCGCGCGGTGAAGGGCGCCAAGGCGTCGCACGCGCTGCGGCGCACGCCGGTCGGCACGAGGGTGAGCCTCGTCGTCGGCATCGGCCCGCGCGGCGTCCTGCGCGCGAAGACGCTGAAGGAGATCGGCCGCGCGACGCTCGGCGACTACGTTCCCCTGTCCGGCACGGTGACCGCGGTCGACGCCGGCCGGCGCACCGTGACGCTCACCAGCCAGAGCGGCGCCTTCCGGATGCGCTTCGTCCTGCACGTCGCGGAGTCGGCCAACCTCGCGAGCTTCGTGCTCGGCCACCGGCTCTCGCTGAGCGCGGCGCTCGACGCCGGCGGGACCTTCCTGTCGGTCGGCACGGCGGCCGCCACGACAGAGCAGACGATCGCCCCGAGCCTGGCCGACCCGCCGGCGCAGCCGTCCGCGCCACCGGCCCAGCCCGCCGGCGAGACGCCGCCCCCGGCGGCGCCCCCGGCGGCTCCCCCGGCCCCGCCGACGCAGTCCCCGGACCCGAGCCCGCAGCCCGCGGCGACCATCGACGGCCTCATCACCCTCTGGACGAGCGCGGGCCAGGGCGGCGCGATTCAGCGCGGCCTCTACATGTCCGAGCGATACCGCCTGCTGCGGATCCGCGACGAGATCGCCAAGGACGACGACGACGCCCGCGAGGACCTCGACCGCTTCATCGCCGACGTGGCCAGGGGCACCCCGAAGAAGATCGATCGGGGCACGAGCGCCGCGGTCATCTTCTACGCGCTGGCGGTCCGGGTCACCCTGTAGGGCGCTCCGGCCGCGCGCGGTCCGCCGGCGCGGTGCAGATGAACCCCAGCGGCTCGTCGCCGACCTGCCGCAGCTCGTGGAGCTCGTCCGAGGCGATGAAGACCGCGTCCCCGACGCCGACGGGGTGGGTCTCGTCGCCGATCCGCACCTCGGCCTCGCCGTGCACGACCATGATCGCGTGCTCGTGCGGATGGCGCTCGAGTGCCGAGGCGCCGCCGACCGGGATGCGGAAGTAGCGCAGCTCCACCTGGGCCGCGCCGTCCTCGGGGCCGACGAGCGTGTGCCGCTCGGCGCCGCTCGCGTAGGCGCGGGGGATGACGTCCTCCCACGAGCCCCACTCCGCGCGCCTGCGGCGGATCCGTCCCATCGACCCCCAGCCTAGCCCCGCACCGTGCCGGAGCCCTCGCT
>DATFWK010000171.1:0-2485 GCA_035259345.1 Miltoncostaeaceae bacterium
GGTAGAGCACACCGACGGAGTAGCCCCAGAGCGCTGCGACCAGCCCCGCCTCGGCGACCTGCCTCGGACCGAGCCTCACCCGCGGCAGGGTAGCTGTCCGTCCGAGGCGGCTGCGCTCGCCGGCGACGCTCTGGGTGGGACCGAGTTCCCGCGCCCTCACCCCAGGTCGAGCCATCGCCCGAGGCGCTCCCCCTGGGAGGCGAGGCCGCCCGACAGGCTGACCTCCCAGCAGATGCCGTACGGATCCTCGACGGTGACGAGCCCCTCGCGCTCGTAGAGGACGCGCAGATCGAGCTCGGCGGCGAGGGCGCGGATGCGCTCCAGGTCCTCCTCGTCCGCCATCAGCCCGACGTGGTCGACCGGGCCGTTCGCCGGCGCGGCGACGGCCTCCTCGACGAGGGCAACCGCGAACCCGTCCCAGCGGATCATGCACATGCTCGGCTCGACGCCGGCCGCGAGCGCCTTATCCCAGCCCGTTCCCGCGGGAAGGGTGTACCAGGTGTCGTCGACCTCGGCCTCGCGGAAGGCGGGGTCGCGGCCTAGGAGGGCCGTGTAGAAGCGCTCGGCGGCGCGCAGGTCGGGGACGCGAAGGGCGACGTGGGTGAGCGCGCGAACGGCCAGGGCGGCAGGATACGGGGCCGGTCGAGCAGTCCCGGTACCTAGGTATCTCGGTACCGCCGCCGAGAAAGATAGGCAGTCCCCCCGTACCCGCCCGGGGCGCCCCTTCCTACCCTGCATCTCGTGGAACCCGCCGCCAGCCAGGCGGGGCGGAAGGAGGCTGTCCCATGACGCACGCAAGCCTGTCAGAGCTCGTTGCCATCGAGCGGCGCCGTGACATCGAGCGCCAGGTGAAGGGGAACGCCCTCCGGCGCGAGGCCAAGAAGGCCGCGGCCTCGCCGGAGCCGGTGATGCTGCGGCTCTCCACACCGGACGACGAGGCGGCCATCGCCGGCCTCGCGACGCTCGAGAGCCGAGCCGTCCCGCAGGTGCGCTGCGTCGTGGCCGAGGTCGGCGGGACCGTCATTGCCGCACTGCCGCTCGACGACAGCCCGCCGATCGCGGACCCGTTCCGGCACACGTCGCACCTGATCCCGCTTCTGCAGCTTCGCGCCGAGCAGCTCGCCGAGCAGCCCGCCCGGCGGCGCGCGCTCTCGCTCCTGGGCGCCGTCCGCCTCTGGAGCCGGGCCTGACCGCAGCCAGCCGGGCGCCCTCGGACGATCCGCTGTCCTCCGAACGGTCGGTGTAGGACCCTCCGACCAGGGGACAAGCTGCTCGACGAAACGCGGACAAAAGCCTGCGAGCAGCAGGAAATCGGTTGGCGTGGAGTCCCCTAGGGCAGCGACCTCGCAACCCGCACCATCGACCCACAGGACGGTCCTTCGGTGAGGGGGGACTCGTGTCGCGCAGGGTTCCGTGGGGGTGCGCTGCAGTTGAGACGGTCAGTCGGTCCAACCTTGCCGCCGGTGCAGGACGCACGGGTCGCTCGGTCATGGAACGGCCCGCCGTCGCGCGATCTGCCCGCAGATCCTGTCGTCGTCCCGAGGCCCGCCCCATGAGGGGGAGCGCTCCTTAGGGAGACAAGTTGGCCGGGCGCGGCTGCACCCGCCCCGGCCTTGGCATCAGGAACAGCGAGGTCACCAATGCACCACCAGGATACCGCGCGCGCGTGGGCGTCACATGCCCCCAGGCGTGCGCGATCGCATCGTCGGGTGCGCCGTCCCCGGGCTCGGCTCGAGTGGACCGCACCGGCGGTGGCCGGCCGCCGAGGAGAGACGGCGATCCGGCGCACCGCCGCGCCCGAGGAGGGGTCGGCATGAGACACACGACCGACAACGGAACGCGGCGCCCACGGCGCCGTGGCGGCGGCGGGCGCCTGCTCGCCGGGAAGCGCACGCTGGGCATCCTCGGCGTGCTCGCCCTGGCGGCGACGCCGGCCGCCTTCTTCGCCTCGGGCTCGGCGGCGGGCGCACCGGCGCCCGCGGGGAACGGCTTCACGGTCGTTCCCGCCGACCTGAACTTCATCCTCAAGCAGATCAAGATCGCGGAGCGGCACTCGGCCGCGCTTGCGGGCGACACGAAGGCCGCGCCCCAGCCGAACCCGCACCCGGAGGCCGACCCGAGCTATTGCCTGTCGATGATCGGCTCGGCTCCGGACCAGATCCCCGACGCGATCACCTCGTACGGGCTGAGGACCACCGACGGGACCTGCAACAACCTCGTCAACGTCCTCAACCTCACGAACGCCAACAACAACCACCCGGTGCCGACGGGGGCCAACCACCCGACCTTCGGGGCCGCCGATCAGCCGTTCCCACGGCTCACGACGCCGATCTTCCGCGACGCGGAGCCGGTCACGCCGGCCTTCCCGGTCGGCCCGCTCGGCCCGACGTCCTACAAGCAGAAGACGGCCGGCAACGTGGTGATCGACTCGCAGCCGCGCGTCATCAGCAACCTGATCGTCGACCAGACCAACACCAACCCTGCG
>DATFWK010000172.1:0-12451 GCA_035259345.1 Miltoncostaeaceae bacterium
CCCGAGGTGCGCCCGCCGCGCGACCGCCAGCCCGATGCGACCCATGCCGACGATGCCGAGGGTCGCGCCGCTCACGCGTGTGCCGAGCATCTCGGTCGGCCCCCACCCGCGCCAGCGCCCGGCGCGCACGAGCCGCTCCCCTTCGCCCATCCGTCGCGCGACGGCGAGCATCAGGGCGATCGCGAGGTCGGCCGTGTCGTCCGTGAGGACGCCGGGCGTGTTCGTGACCACGATCCCGAGGGCGCGCGCGGCGCCCACGTCGACGTGGTCGTAGCCGACGCCGAAGTTCGCGAGGATGCGCGCGCGGCGCCCCTCGGTGGCGAGCATGCCGGCGTCGAGGCGCTCGCTCACGCTCACGAGCAGGCCGTCCGCCGAGCGGAGCGCCTCGGCCACCTCCGCGCGCGAGAGGCGCCGGTCGTCCGGGTTCAGGCGGGCGTCGAAGAGGCCGGAGATGCGATCCTCGACCGTCGCCGGCAGCCGGCGGGTTACGACCACTGCGGCCCTGGTGCCGGCGCCGGGGGTTTGACCGGGCGGCTCCGGGTGAACAGCATGGTGCGTCACGCGACGAGGAGGCCGACGATGCCGAGCGACGACGAGGTCATGAGCACGATCGAGGCGCTCGTCGCCGAGGAGCACCGCCTCTGGGAGGCGGAGGCGGCCGGCCGGGGCACGCCGGAGGACCGCCGCCGGCTCGCGGAGGTGCGGCTGCGCCTCGACCAGCTCTGGGACCTGCTCCGCCAGCGCCGGGCGAAGGAGGAGTTCGGGCTCGACCCGGACTACGCCGGTCCGCGACCCGAGGGGATCGTCGAGAACTACGAGCAGTAGCCGGCGCGGCGGGCCGACGCACCCGGCCCGTTCCGCGGCCGGCCGGCGACCCCGCCTGCGCAGGAATCACCGTGAGGCAGGGCGGCGTCAGCCCTGGTACTTGAACGAGACGGTCATCCGCACGCGGTAGGTCGCGGGCTTCCCGTCCTCGATCGTGACGTCCTGCTTCACGACCTCGGCCACCCGAAGGTCGCGCAGTCGCTTGCTCGCGGTCGCGATCGCGTTGGTGGCCGCCGCCTCCCAGGACTTCGTGCTCGTCCCGACGATCTCGCTTACGACATAGACGCTGTCAGCCATCTGGCCTCCCCTCGTACGTGCCGAATGCGACGCGACACTACGTGATGAGGATTGGCCGGGGGATCAGGAATCGCGCTCCTCGTCGGCCGGCGCGAACTCGAGCGAGGCCGAGTTGATGCAGTAGCGCAGGCCGGTCGGCTGCGGACCGTCCGGGAAGACGTGCCCGAGGTGCGACTCGCAGCGGGTGCAGACCACCTCGGTCCGCACCATGCCGTGGCTGAGATCCTTGCGGTCCTCCACGGCTCCGTCGCTCGCCGGCGTCACGAAGCTCGGCCACCCGGTGCCGGAGTCGAACTTCGCGTCGCTCTCGAAGAGCTCCTCGCCGCAGACCACGCAGCGGTAGACGCCGTCCTCGTGATGGTCCCAGTACCTGCCGGTGAACGCCCGCTCGGTCGCCGCCCTGCGCGTCACCGCGTATTGGTCCGGGGTGAGCCGGGACCGGAGCTCCTCGTCGCTCGGGACCGCTCGCTTCTCGCTCATGCTGCCTCCTCGTCGCCATCACCAGCGTAGCTCCGGCGCGCCGCGCGGGCCCTGGGCCACGGCCCGGCGATCCGGAAGCGCGGGTCGAGCACAGCCGGGGATGCCGACCCGACCTGGATGGCCTCGACGGTGCGGCCGTCCGCGAGCCTCAGCGTGAGCCGACACGCCAGGCCCGGGATGCCGTGGTAGCTCATCGGCTCACGCCGCTCGAGTCGGGCGGGCAGGCGGCCGGCGCCGAGCGCCTCGACCTCCATCAGGCAACCCACGCGGTCGTCCCTCATGTCGAGGGGTACGGATCGCAGCCGGCCGCGGTTCATGTCTGCCGTCGACACCTGTCCGATCGGAGGGGAAACCGACAAGAACCTAGACCCGGAAACTGGACTTTCGCGGATTCGCCCGGAGCCGTCCCGGAACTACCCTCACCAGCGAGAAGGAGGAGTGCGTCGTGGCAGGGACGCCGCCCCAGGGAGTCAGGAGCTTGCGAGGAGTGCTCGCGCGCAACGTGGACGAGGTGCTGGCCCTTCGCGGCTAGCGCTTGGGGCAGGGCGGATGCGCCCCCGTATCCGCCTCGCCCTCACCGGCGCCCGACACGACCCAGCGGGCGCCGTACCCGCAACCCCGCCGGTCATCCCCGTGCCCGGCGGGGTCCCCTTTCCCCGCGCGGCAGTCACGCGCCGCCGTCCGGATGCCACAGGCGCATGTGGTCGCGGTGGCGCGCCGACACCGCGTCGCCCGGGTAGTGGCGGTCGTAGAAGTCGAGGTCGAGATGGTGCGCCTGGAGCACGAGGCGCACGAACATCGGGTCGATGAACGCCGGGAAGCGTCCGTGCGTCTCCAGCACGTAGGTGCAGAAGGCCGTGACGATCTCGATCGTCTCCTCCGTCGGCGGGGTCCGCCCGGCGAGCGCTGACTCGGGGCGCGCGTAGGCCGAGCCGCCCTCCGCGCCGGCGAGCCAGCCGTCGAGGTAGCGGCGCACTGCGGTCGCCATGTCCGGGACGTACGGCGGGCAGAGCGCCTCGAGCACGCCGTCCCGCCCGACCGGAGCCGGCCGCGCGGCGCTCCGCACGGTCGCCGACGGCGTCACGAACCGGAACCCGAGGCCGCGATGCCCCGGGTCGGCGCCGAGGACGTGGTGCGGGAGGAACCCGGTGAAGGCCCATCCGCCCAAGCCGAGCGCCTGGAGCGCGAGGCTCATGTTCTGGCAGATGAACGCGCCCTCGACGTTGAGCGTCGTCAGCACCCGGAGCTCGATGTCGACCAGCGACATCTCGACGGCGCCGAGGCGGCCGGAGGCGATCCAGCGGTCGAGCCCGCACCGCGCGCCGCCCGCGTGCTCGTCGACCACGGCGAAGCGGTTCTTCTCGTCGAAGTAGATGAAGAGCAGCGTCAGGTACTCGATGGTGGTGTTCGTGACCGGGATGAACAGCGTCGTGCCCGGCTGGTTGACGTTCCAGGCGTTGAAGTCGAAGAGGCCCGGCTCGCCCCGCGGCAGGTCCGCGCGCCCGGCCTCGAGCGTCGTCGTCGATGCGCGCAGGCGCGCGAGCATCTCCCCGAGGGCCTCGGCCTCGCCCATGCCGGCGAAGACGGACACTCGGTCCGGGGTCTCCTCGCCGAGGCGGACGAGGTGGAGGCCGGCGTCGTTCGTGTAGAACAGCTCGGTCGAGTGCGAGTTGCACGAGCAGGGCCACGCCCGGCCCGAGAAGCCGTGCATCCACGCGATGCCGTCCGGCGGCAGCTCGGCCAGCGCGAGCCCGGTGACGCCGGTGCCGACCCAGACGAGGAACGCCTCCTCGAGCTCGCTGAGCGGCAGCGCCGGGTGCTCGGAGACGTAGGCGAGCGGCCCGTCCGGCAGCGTCATGCCCAGCCCGAAGCGGCGCGAGCGACGCGAGAGCACGGCCTCCGCGAGCCCCGTGCCGAAGGCCGAGCGAATGCCCTCCGGGAGGCCCGCGCCGACGCTCTCAGCAGGCCCGGGCGTCATTCGCGGAGCTGCGTGGCCAGCCCGCCGCGACCGGTGAGGACCGCCGCGCCGCAGCGGGCGCCGAGGGCGAGCGCCTGCTCCAGGCCGAGGCCGCGCGCGAGGCCGACGGTCAGCCCGGCCTGGAAGCTGTCGCCGCAGCCGTAGCTGTCGACGGGCGGCCCCGGGAGCGGCGCGGCCTCGAAGCGCCCGGCGTGGCCGGACACCGTGAGGTAGTGGCCGCCGCGGCCGCCCTGGGTCCAGACGATGGCGCGCGGCGCGACCGGAAGGGCCTCCACGTCCACCGCCTCGTCCGTGTCCGCCGCGCTCGCGACCAGGACGTCCACCTCGACCCGGCTCTCGATCAGCGCATCCAGCCGGCGGGCGGTCACAACGAGGTGGCGGGCCGCGCGCGCCGCGATCAGCGTCCGGGGATCGTCCCCGGTGAAGTAGGCGCCGTCCGCCCGCGCCAGGCGCTCCCACGGGAGCGGGTCGTCGATCCTGGGGCTCAGGCGCTCGCCGGTGAGGATGATCGTCCGCTCGTGCGTCGAGTCGGTGATCGCCAGCCCGCGCGTCTGGATCCCGGGGCGCTCCCCCGCCAGCGTCTCCACGCCCTCCGCCGCGAGGCACTCGCCGGTCGCATCGGCGGTGGCGTCCGTGGCGAGGGCGGTGAAGAACTGGGCGCGCGCGCCCAGCTTCGCGACCTGGAACACGGCGACGCCGCCCCCGCCTCCGGGCTCGTCGAAGGCGTCGCTGAGCCGCACGATCTGGCCGCGGTGCGGCAGCTCGCCCACGGCGTGCGTGACCCACTCGACGTGGCCGACCACGGCGACGGTCGGGACGCTCATGGCGACGGCGTGATCTCCGAAGGCGCGCCGAACGGGTGCAGGACGGCCGGGACCGCGACGGAGGCGTCCGCCCGCTGGTGGTTCTCGAGGATGGCGACGATCGTGCGCCCGACGGCCACCGCCGTGCCGTTGAGCGTGTGCACCGGCTCGTTCCCGCGCTCGCCGCGCGTGCGCACTCCGAGCCGCCGGGCCTGGTAGTCCGTGCAGTTCGAGCAGGAGGTCACCTCGCGGTACCGCCCCTGCCCGGGCATCCAGGCCTCGCAGTCCAGCTTGCGGGCGGCCGAGGCCCCGAGGTCGCCGACCGCGATGTCCACGACCCGGTACGGGATGTCGAGGGACTGGAGGATGCGCTCCTGCAGCGAGACGAGCAGCCGGTGCTCGTCGCGCGACGCGTCCGGGGTGGTGAACGAGAACATCTCGACCTTGTCGAACTGGTGGACCCGAAAGATGCCGCGCGTGTCCCTGCCCGCCGCGCCGGCCTCGCGGCGGAAGCAGGTCGAGATGCCCGCGTAGCGCAGCGGCAGCTCGCCCGCGTCCAGGATCTCGTCCATCCGCATCGCGGCGAGCGGCACCTCGGACGTGCCGACCAGATAGAGATCGTCGTCAGCCGTGCTGTAGATCGACGCCCGGTCGGTCGGGAAGAACCCGGTCCCGTACATCGCCTCCTCGCGAACGAGCACGGGCGGGACCACCGGCGTGAAGCCCTCGCCCTCGAGCAGGTCGACGGCGTAGGCGACCAGCGCCAGCTGCAGCCGCACGAGTGGGCCGAGGAGGTAAGCGAAGCGGGCGCCCGAGGTCCGCGCGGCCCGCTCGAGGTCCAGCGCCCCGGCGGCCGTGCCGAGGTCGAGGTGATCGCGCGGCTCGAAGTCGAAGGCGGGCGGGTCGCCGACGCGCCGCAGCTCGACGGCGTCGTCCTCGCCTCCGTCGGGGGCGTCCGCCTCCGGGAGGTTCGGCAGCGCGATCAGCACCTCGTCCCGGCGGCCCTCGACCTCCCGCAGCTCCGCCTCGTCGGCGGCGAGCGCCTCGCCCAGCCTGCGCGCCTCGTCCTCGAGCTCCGGCGCGGCGGCGCCTGCGCGCTTCGCGGCGCCGATCTCCTTCGAGAGCCGCCCGCGGCGCGCGCGCTCCTCCTCCACCGCCACCCGCAGCGCTCGCGCCCGCTCGTCCAGCGCGATCAGCTCGTCAAGGGCGCCGTCGGCGCCCCGCCGCGCCAGCGCCGCGCGCACTCCCTCCGGCTCGGCCCGTATGGCCCGCAGGTCGAGCAGCGGTGCGGTCTCCGGCTACGCGGTGTTCGCGGCGGCCTGGCGGAGGGCGTCCTGCACCGAGGGCAGGTCGTCGCCGAACACGAACGCCCGCCGGAGCCCCGTGATCTCGAAGACCCGCCGCAGGTGCCGCTGCGGGCAGACGATGCCGAGCATCCCCTCGCCGGTGCGCGCCCGGTTGAGCAGGCTCACGAGGGCACCGAGGCCGGACGAGTCGAGCAGCGTGACGTTGGTGAGGTCGACCACGAGCTGGATCTTCGCGGGGTCGAAGCGCTCCGTCTCCTGACGGAAGGCGCCGACCGTGTAGATGTCGAGCTCACCCTCGAGCGTCACGATGACGAGGTCGTCGCGCTCGTCTGTGGTGACGGTCAGTCCCACGCGGACGATGCTACCACCGGGCCGCCGGCTGAAGCCGCGGACCGCCCCGCGGGCCTACTGGATGCTGAGCACGTAGGCCGTCACGTTGTCCAGGTCCGTGCCCTGCGCGAGGCCGGGCGGCATGCCGCCGCCGCCGTTGACGACCTGGTCGTGGATGCGCTGCTCCGCGAGCCCGAGCCCCGCGAGCTTCGGCCCGAAGCCGGCCGTGTTGCCCGCGTTGGAGTGGCATCCCTGGCACGTCGCGACGAAGAACGTCTTGCCGGCCGCCGCGTCGCCCTTCGTCGCGGCCGCGCCGCCACCCGAGGCGCTTCCGCCCGCGCCGCCCGCGCCGCTCGAGCCCTGCGAGCCGCCGGCGGTGTTCGAGCCGCCCGCGTTCGTCACGGCCGCGGCACCCGTGAGCGTCGCCGTGTTCGTGATCGTGGGGGAGTTCGCGGGGGTCCGCGCCGCGCTCTGGCTCGACCCGCCGCACCCCACGCCGACGCCGATGGCGGCGGCGATGGCCACGATCGCGATGCCCGCTTCCAGCCTGCGCACGACTCACCTCCGGCTCGCCGGCCGCCGACGGGCGCGCCCGTCCACGGCCAATTGGCCACGGCTGCGACGGCCAATTGGCCAGCCGGATCGTATGCGAGTGCCGAGACCGCGGCAAAGGACGCCCGTCGCCCTTCGCGACGGCCGGACGCCCCTGGTCGGAGGTGCTCCGCTATGGTCGCGCCGGTGCTTCGCCCGCTCGCCGATCATGCGCCCGAGCTGGGCGACGGCGCGTTCGTGCACGAGGCCGCGGAGGTGATCGGCCGGGTGCGCCTGGGCGCCCGAGCGTCGGTGTGGCCCCAGGCGGTGCTGCGCGGCGACTCGGACCGGATCGAGGTCGGCGACGACACCAACGTGCAGGACGGCGCGGTCCTCCACGCCGACGAAGGGATGCCCTGCCTGGTTGGCCGGGCCGTCACGATCGGGCATCTCGCGTGCGTGCACGGGTGCACGGTCGAGGACGAGGTGCTGGTCGGGATCGGGTCCGTGATCCTGAACGGCGCGAGGGTCGGCACCGGGTCCATCGTCGGCGCCGGGGCCGTGATCTCGGAGGGGACGGTGATCCCGCCCGGGTCGCTGGTGCTCGGCATCCCGGGACGGGTCGTCCGGGAGACCACCGACGGCCAGCGCGCCGGCATCCGGGAGAGCGCTCGGCATTACGTGACGATGAGCAACGCCCACCGTGGCGACTGAGGCTGAGGCCACGCCCGCCACGTCCGGCGAGCGGCCCTTCGCCCTGCTGGGCGATCCTGAGCCGCCGCCGACCCTCGGCGACGCGCTCGACCTGATCGCCGGCCGCCTGCGGGAGGCCTTCGCCGTGGACGTGGCCGTCGTACGCGCCACCCCCGGGCCGGACCCCACGCGGGTCGCCCGCGGGGCGAGCGCCGCCGACCGCGCGCTCGGCGACCGGGTCGCCCGGGTCCTGGCCGGCCTGCGGCCGGAGACGATCGACGCCGGCCTCGACCGCCTCTCGGGGGGATCCGCCGTCCTCTGGCCGGACCTCGCCGCGGAGCCGGCGATCCAGCGGCGCATCGCGGCCGCGGTGGGCGCCGGGGGCACCGCCGGGGGCACCGACCTGCATGGCGCCGCCGCCCTCGCCATGCCGCTCCGCAGCCCGAGCAACCCACGCCTCGGCGCCATCGCCCTCGTGAGCCTCGCCGGCGGGCGCCCGCTCGGCGAGACGGACCGCCGCACGCTCGAGGCCCTTGCGCCGCAGATCGCCTTGGCGGTGCAGAACGCGATCCTCCGCGACCGCGACGTGCGCACGGGCCGCACGCTCCAGGCGGTGCTGGAGTCGACGCCGAACGGCGTGGTTGTGGTGGACCTCGAGGGACGCATCGCGCTCGCGAACCGGGCCTACCAGGAGTTCCTGGGCGTGGACGAGTCCATGCTGGTCGGCAAGCCCATCGGCGAGGTGGTCGAGGAGCACCTGAAGTCGCGCTTCGTCGACACGGGGCTGATCGAGGCCGGCGCGCTCGTCTTCGGCGACGACCCCACCGCACGGCGGTGGGACACGCTGGAGACGGTCGACGGGCGGGTGCTCGAGCGCTTCTCGGCGCCGATCCACGACGCCAAGGGCACCCTCGCCGGACGCGTCGGAATCATCACCGACGTCACCCGCGCCCACCGGGCCCTGGAGGAGGCGCGCGCCCTGGCGCACGAGAACGCGTTGCTCCTCGAGCGCGAGGAGCGCCGTGCCGAAGAGGAGCTCGCCCTGGCGCGAGCGGGCGCGATCCTGCGCGGGGCGATGACCCGCGCCGAGGTGCACGAGCAGCTGGTCGTCCAGGCGGACGCCCTCGTGGCCTCGGACAAGACGGCCGTCTTCGTGTCCCGCCGCCGCGGGGACCTCGTCGCCGCCGCCACGCGAGGGTTCAGCCGCGCGGTCGCCCGGCGCCTGCGCTACCGGGCCGGGGAGGCCCAGATCGGCCGGGCGGTGCTGACCCGGCGGCAGATCGTCTGCCACGACACCGAGGCCGACCCGCGCGGCATGGGGTCCTTCGCCGAGGCCGAGGGCATCCGGTCGTTCGTGCACGTGCCGATCGAGGTCGGCGAGGGCGTGTACGGCGTGCTCAACGTCAACAGCCTCCGCCCGGACGCGTTCGGGCCGCGGGACCAGCGCGTCCTCGCCGAGCTCGCGCGGCATGCCTCGGTGGCGCTCCAAAACGCGCTGCTCTTCGAGCGGGAGCGCGAGAACGCGGAGGCGCTCCAGGACGCGCTGCTGGCGGAGGAGCCGCCGGAGGTGCCCGGCCTCGAGCTCGCAACCCTCTACCGCGCGGCCGCCGGCGCCATGGTCGGGGGCGACCTCTACAACATCTGGCGCCTGTCGGACGGGCGCGTCGCGGTGCTGGTCGGCGACGTCTCGGGGAAGGGCGTCGCGGCGGCGGGCGCGACCGCGATGATCCGGTTCCTGGCCGAGGGGCTGTCCGCGCGCGAGGACGACCCCGGGCGCCTGCTCGACGACCTCGGCCGGCTCGGAGGGTCGCGCCTCTCCGAAGGCTCGTTCGTGACGGTCTTCCTGGCGGTGCTCGACCCGCGGACCGGCCTCATGCAGTGGGCGAACGCCGGCCATCCGCCGCCCATCCTCCTCGGCACCGGCGGACCCCCGATGCTCGAAGGGGAGCCGGACCCGCCGCTCGGCAGCGGCCTCGAGAACGGATATCGCACCCGCTCCGGCGCGCTGCCGCTCGGCGCCGTCCTGATCCTCTACACCGACGGCATCCTCGAGGCGCCCGCGATGGACGGCGAGCAGTTCGGCGAGGAGCGCCTCCTCGACGCCGCCCTCGCCCTTGCCGGAGATCGCCCCGACGCGATCGCGCAGGGCATGTACGCGGCGGCGAGCCGCTGGACCGGCGGATCGCTCGCGGACGACGTCGCGCTGGCCGTCGTCCGTCGCACCGAGCCGTAGCCCGGGTGCGCGGGATCGGGACCATCTGGAGCGAGTTCGAGGCCGGCTCGCCGGACCTCGCCGCCTTCGCCGCCGCGCGCCTCCAGGCCGCAGTGGCCTTCCTCGCCACCACGGGGCCCGACGGCTGGCCCAGGGTGCACCCGGTGTCGCCGCTCATCCGGCGCGGCCGACTGCTGGTGTTCATGGAGCCGACCTCGCCCAAGGGACGCGACCTGCGCCTGGACCCCCGCTACGCCCTCCACGCCGGCGTCGAGGACGCGCGCGGCGGCGGCGGGGAGGTCGCGGTCCGCGGTCGGGCCCGTCCGCTGGAGGACCCGGCGATCCGCACCACGGCGGCCGGGCCGTCCACGCAGGACCGCTGGGTGCTCTTCGAGCTGCTGGTCGACCGGGTGCTCGCGACGAGGTACGGAGACGACGGGAAGCCGGTCCGCCGGCGATGGAACGCGCCGACCGAGACGGCCCCTTAACGACACCGGGGCCGGCGAGCCGGCCCCGGTGAGCGACGCCGTCCGGCGCGTCGACTCAGTGGTTGTGCTTCTTGCCGACCTTGTGGACGTCGATGCGGTTCGGCGCGCCGAGGGCGTTCACCAGGGTGCCCTTGGGCTCCTTCCACTCCACCTTGATCTTGTCCCCGGCGGCGATCAGACCGAAACCGCGGTTCTTGTTCTTTCCGCGCTCGTGGCTGCCGTGCCCGTCCGCCTTCACACGCGTGCAGTCGCCGAACGGGATCTGGATCGTGGCGTCGTACGAGCCGCCCACGGTGTTGTTGCCGACGGCCTTGGCGAAGTTGCCGTTGATCTTGTCGACGTCGACGACAACGCCGTTCCCACTCACGCTCATGACGGTCCCGCGAAGCTTGAACTCCCTGAGCTTTCTGTGCGGCTTTTGAAACTTCACGCACGGGATCGTGGTGAAGGTCACCGCCGGGGCGGCGGCCGGCGGCGTGGCCGGCTTGTTCCCGTGCTTGTTGCCCTTGTGGTCGTTCCCGCCGCCATGGGCCAGCGCAACCGCGGGGGCCGCCACCATGGCCAGCGCGAGGGTGCCCACCAACAGCTTGCGCATGCTCGCTCCTTACAATCCTTTGTCGCGCGTCCCCATCCCGCGGTAACGCGCCCTCACCGCTGACATCGACCCGACGGTGCTGTTTCTTACGCGGCAGAAGCGGCGCACCCTGGACTGTTTACAAACCTCTAACCGCGGGATCCCGCCCTTCGCGGGATGCCTCAGGTCAGCGTGTACTCCGGGCCTGAGCCGCCCTCGGGCGGGGTGAGGCGACCGCCCTTTGCCGTGATCGCCCCGCACTGGACGCAGTTCGAGGGGTTCACGTTGACCTCCACGACCTCGCCGTCGCCCTCGCCGAGCTCGTAGACCTGGGCCGGGCACATGTTCACCCACATCGTCGCCAGCTCCACCGGGACGTGCTGCTGCAGGCGGATGTGGTTCGGCTGGTCGTCGCGCGTCTTGTTGCCGCTTGCGAACACGCTCGAGAGCTTGTCGAAGAAGTACTGGCCGTCCGGCTTCGGGTAGGCGTCGCCCCGGTTGCCGACGAACACCCCGACGTCCGCGTCGGCCTGGTGGTCGATGTGCTTGGGGAACTTCCCCCGTGTCGCCGTCGCCATCCCGCCGACGATCCCGCCGGCGAAGAAGCTCCTCTGGAACGCCGGGCGCACGTTGCGCTCGCGCCACAGGTCCGTCCAGATGAAGCTCTCCTGGATGCGCTGGTCGTAGTTCCACAGGCCGGCCGCCGTGGTGGCCTTCCCGTTCTTCAGCGCCTCGTAGATCGCCTCGGCCGCGAGGATGCCGGACTGGATCGCGTAGTGGACGCCCTTCAGCGCGGACATGTTGACGAACCCGGCGCTGTCGCCGCACAGGAGCGCCCCCGGCACGTGCAGGCGCCGCGGGAGGGAGTAGAAGCCGCCGCCTGGGATCGTCTTGGCGCCCCACGCGACCCGCTTGCCGCCCTCGAGGATCTCGCGCACCAGCCGGTGGGACTTGAACTGCTGCAGGAGGTCGTGGACCGACAGCGTCGCGTCGGCGTAGTCCAGCCCGGTGACGAACCCGATCGACACCCTGTCCTCGCCCATCGGGTAGATCCAGGAACCGCCGTACTCGTGGTACCTGGGGCTGAGCTTGAGCGGCCAGCCCAGCGTGTGGACGACGCGGCCGAGCGCCCTGGGGACCTCCCAGACCTCCTTGACGCCGAGCTCGTACGTCTGGGGGGCGGCGTCGAGCTCGTACTGGCGGCGGAGCACGCCGGTGAGGTGGCCGGCCGTGCCCTCCGCGAGCACGGTGATCTGCGCTCCGAGCTCGACGCCGGGCTCGAAGGTGGGAAGCTCCTCGCCCTCGCGTCCGCGGCCCTTGTCCCCAGTGACCACACCGGCGACGCGCCCGGCCTCGTCCACGATCAGCTTCTGGGCGTCGGTCTCGCCGAGCATGTAGGCGCCCAGCTCCTCCGCGCGCTCGGCCATCCAGCGCGCGAGGCGGCTCACGCTCACCACGTAGTTGCCGTGGTTCTTCAGCTGCGGCGGCGTCGGCAGGCGGATCGCCCGGCTCTTCATCATGAAGTAGACGGCCTCGCCCGTTACCTCGCCGAAGACGCCGGGGATCGCCAGGTAGTCCTCGTCGGGGAAGAGCGAGCGGAACGGCCCCGGCCGCATGACGGCGCCCGAGAGCAGGTGAGACCCCGCGCCCTTGCCCTTGTCCACGACCGCGATCGGCACCTCGCCCAGCCCCTCCGCGACCTCGGGGTCCTCGGCCAGGAGCTGCCCGAGGCGGATCGCCCCCGCCAGCCCCGCGGGCCCCGCGCCCACGAACAGCACGCCCACCTCGATGCGCTCGTCCTCCGGCGCCGTCGGCTTCACGACGTAGTCGGAGGCGCGGAAGCGCGGGGGGTAGTCAGCCGGGACGATGCTCATGGGCCCTCGCCGCTCGCGGGACGGAATGCGGCGATTCTATGCGGGCGCCGAGCGGCCGG
>DATFWK010000173.1:0-7300 GCA_035259345.1 Miltoncostaeaceae bacterium
CCCGCCACGAGCCCGCTGTGCTCGTCGGGTCCCACCTCGACTCGGTGGTGCTCGGCGGCCGGTACGACGGGACCTACGGGGTGCTGGCCGGGCTCGCCGCCATCCGATCGCTCCGCGAGGAGGGGTTCGCCCCCCGCAGGCCGATCTGGCTCGCCGCCTGGATGGACGAGGAGGGCGCCCGGTTCGGGTGGACCTTCTTCGGAAGCCGCGCCTTCGCCGGCGACGACCTCGAGGAGCTCGCCGGGCGCCGGGATGCGGGCGGCCGGATGCTCCGCGACGTGATGGGGGACTGGGGCCTGGACTTCGACGGCGTCGCGGCGGCGAGCGCGCTCGACGGCGTCGGCCAGTACCTCGAGCTCCACATCGAGCAGGGTCCCGTCCTCGACGAGCGCGGCATCGACCTCGGCGTGGTCACCGCGATCGTCGGCCTCAGGTGCTTCCGGGCCGCGATGCTCGGAGCGGCGAACCACGCGGGGACGACGCCCATGAGCATGCGGCGCGACGCGCTCGCCGGCGCCGCCCGTGCGGCCCTCGCGCTCCGCGACCTGGCGCGCTCCCGCGATGACCTGACCGCGAACGTCGGCATCATGCGCGCCGAGCCGGGCGGCATCAACATCGTCCCGGGGCGGGCGGAGTTCACCGTCGACATCCGCTCCCCCGATCCCGGCGTCGCGGCCGGTCTCGGGCGTCTCGTCGAGGAGACCCTGGAGGGGATCGCGGCCGAGGAGTCGCTCGGGCTCGAGCTCGAGGAGCTCATCGCGCTGCCCCCGGTGCCCATGGACCCGGCGCTCCAGGACGCGCTGGAGCGGGCGTGCCGGGGCGAGGGGGTCGTGCCCCTGCGGATGCCGAGCGGCGCCGGCCACGACGCGATGATCCTCGGCACCCGCGTGCCCGCCGGGATGCTCTTCGTCCCGAGCGAGGGCGGCGTGAGCCACTCGCCGGACGAGCGCACGTCACCGGAGCACTGCGACCTGGGCGCGCGCGTGCTGGCCCGGACGCTCCGCGAGCTGGCCGGGTGAGCGGGCGCGGCCGTCCGGCCGCGCGCGTCATTCCGTAGGGTTCACGCCCGGATGCGCGTGGTCGGCGTCGACATCGGCGGCACCTTTACGGACCTCGTGCTGTACGACACCGGTTCCGGTGCGGTGCAGGTGCACAAGGTGCGCTCGACGCCGTCGGAGCCGGAGCGCGCGATGGTCGAGGGGATCGGCGAGCTCTGCGCGATGGCGGGCGTGGGCGCCGAGGCGATCGACGGCGTGTTCCACGGCACCACCGTGGCGACGAACGCCGTCCTGGAGCACCGCGGCGCCGTGGCCGGGATGATCACCAACCGCGACTTCCGCGACGTCGTCCACATCGGGCGCCACCAGCGGCCGCAGCACTACTCGATCATGCAGGACATCCCGTGGCAGGCGCGGCCCTTCGTCCGGCGCCGCCACCGCAAGACCGTCGCCGGCCGGATCGCGCCGCCCTCGGGGCAGGAGCTGGAGCCGCTCGACGAGAACGACGTGCGGTCCGCCGCCGCCGAGCTGCGCGAGGCCGGGGTCGAGGCGGTCGCGGTGTGCTTCCTGTTCTCCTACCTCGACCCCGCCCACGAGCGGCGCGCCGCGGCGATCGTCCGCCAGGAGATGCCGGGCGCGTTCGTGACCTCGAGCGCCGACATCTTCCCCCAGTTCCGCGAGTTCGAGCGCTTCACCACCGCCTGCATGAACGCCTTCGTGGGCCCGCGGACCGGGCGCTACCTCGAGCGGCTCGCCGCCGCCCTCAGGGCAGCCGGCGTGCCCGGCGAGCTCCACGTGATGATGTCCAACGGCGGCGTCGCGAGCTCGGCCCAGGCGGCCGAGAAGCCGGTGACCCTGCTGCTCTCCGGCCCGGCAGCGGGCGTGCTCGGCGGGCTCTGGGCGGCCGAGCTCGCCGGGCGGCGGCGCCTCGTCACCTTCGACATGGGCGGGACCTCCGCGGACATCGGCATCGTGACGGAGCGCGGCATCATCGAGGCATCGGCCCGCGACACCTGGGTCGCCGGCTATCCGCTGCTCGTCCCGATGATCGACGTGCACACGATCGGCGCCGGGGGCGGGTCGATCGCCCACGTCGACGCCGGCGGCGCGTTCCGGGTGGGGCCGCAGAGCGCCGGCGCCGCGCCCGGGCCGGCCTGCTACGGGCTGGGCGGGACGGAACCGACGGTCACCGACGCCAACGTGGTGCTCGGCCGGATCGACCCGGCGCGCTTCCTCGGCGGCGAGATGGTCCTCGACGCCGAGGCCGCGACCGCGGCGGTGCGCGCGCTCGCCGACCGGCTCGGCCTCGGCCTCATGGAGGCCGCCGAGGGGATCGTCACGATCGCGAACGCCAACATGGCCGGCGCGATCCGGTCGCGGACCATCCAGAAGGGCCACGATCCACGCGAGTTCACGCTCGTCGCCTTCGGCGGCGCCGGCCCACTCCACGCGGCCGAGGTCGCCGACATGCTCGGCGTCCCGGAGGTGCTCGTGCCCCCGTATCCCGGCATCACCTCGGCGACGGGCCTCCTGACGAGCGACCTCCGCTACGACCAGATGGCCACGGTCTTCATGGTCGAGGGCTCCGTGGATGCCGCCCTCGTCGATCGCCGCCTGGCGGACATGGCCTCGGACCTTCGCGGCCGCCTGGTCGCCGACGGCATCCCGGACGACGTCATCCGCCTGACCGCGGCACTCGACTGCCGCTACGTCGGCCAGGGATACGAGCTCAGGGTGCCGCTGCCGGCCCTGGCCTTCGACGAGGGGGCGTTCGCGGCGTTCCGGGAGCTGCACGCGCAGGAGTACGGCCACGCGTTCCCGGATCCCGTCGAGGTCGTGAACGTGCGGGTCACGGCGATCGGGCAGCGCACGAAGATCGGCCGCCTGCCGGTGGCGAGCGGCACCCTCGAGGAGGCCCTCGTCGGGGAGGGGGAGGGCGTGTTCCGCACGGAGGACGGCCTCGCGGCGATGACCACGCGCCACCTGGAGCGCGCGCTCCTGCCCATCGGCGTCGACGTCGAGGGCCCCGCCGTGGTCTTCCAGCGCGACACGACGATCCTCGTCCCACCCGGCTGGCGCGCTTGCGCGCACGAATCCGGCGACCTTATCGTGGCCCGGTGAGCACGACCGGCGCACGCGTCGACCCCGTCCTCGCCGCCGTGATCGCGGGCGGCCTGGACGCGATCGCGACCGAGATGGGCCACAAGCTCGCCCGCATGAGCTACTCCCCGATCATCCGGGAGAGCGAGGACTTCGGCTGCGTCATCTGCGACGCCGACGCAAACCAGCTGTGCGAGTCGCTCGCGTCCACCCCGCTCCAGTCGGGACCGATCCCGGGGTACATCCGCGGCATCAGCCGCCGCTTCGCCGAGTTGGGCGAGGCCTGGCGCCCGGGCGACGTCGTCATGCACAACCACGCCTACTACGGCGCCTCGCACGGGCCGGACGTCGCGTTCGTGATCCCGGTCTTCCACGGCGGCGAGCTGGTCGGCTTCTCGGCGACCACGGCGCACCACCTCGACCTCGGCGCGCTCACCCCCGGCTCCTGCGGCATCGTCGACGCCTCGGACGCCTACGCCGAGGGGCTCCAGTTCAACGCCATCAAGATCGAGGAGGACGGCCGGCGCAACGAGTGGGTCTGGCGGATGCTGCGGGACAACATCAGGGCGTCCGGCCTGGTCGTGGGCGACATGGAGGCCCAGGTCGCGGCGGCGCGCATCGGCGCCGAGCGCTTCGTGGAGCTCATCGACCGGTACGGCCTCGCGACGGTCCAGGCCGCGGGCGCGGACCTGATGGACCACTCCGAGCGTCTCCTGCGCGCCGAGATCGAGAAGCTGCCGGACGGCCGCCACACGGCCGAGGGGTTCATCGACGGCTTCGCCGACCATCCGGACCCGGCGTACCGCGACCTGCGGATCCGGGCGACGGTGACGATCGAGGGCTCGAGCATCCACGTCGACCTCGACGGCACGTCGCCGCAGATCGACCTTCCCCTCAACATGCCATTCGAGGGCACCGTCGACATCGCGATCTACATGACGCTGCGGTCGATCCTGCTCGACTCGGACGTGCACGGCCCCGTGCCGGCGAACTCGGGCCTCTTCCGTCCCATCACGATCTCGGCGCCGCTCGGCTGCCTCGCGAACCCGCGGTACCCCGCGCCCGTGATCGCGCGCTTCTGCCCGGGGAACATCGTCGCCGACACGGTAATGCGGGCGCTCGCGCCCGTCGTGCCGGACCGCGTCAGCGCCGGCGTCGGGAACCTCAAGGTGGTGGCGTACTCGGGCCTCGCGGGCGAGGCGCACTGGGTCTACATGGACATCCAGGAGGGCAGCTACGGAGGGCGCTTCGGCAAGGACGGGCTCGACGCCGTGGACACGCTCTACGCGAACACGCGCAACAACCCGATCGAGGACATCGAGTCGCACTTCCCGCTGCGTGTGACGCGCTACGAGCTCACGGAGGACACCGCGGGCGCCGGCCGCTGGCGCGGTGGCATCGGCACCGTCCGCGAGATCGAGATGCTCGCGGACGGCGGCTTCTCGCTCGAAGGGGACGGCTCGCGCTTCCCGCCGCCCGGCCTCTTCGGCGGCCGCCCGGGCACGCCGGGGGACGTGCTCCTGAACGCCGGAACGGCCTCGGAGCAGCGGCTTCCCTCGAAGTTCCCCTACCGCAAGGCGAAGACGGGGGACCGGCTGTGCCTGATCGCGCCCTCCGGCGGGGGGTACGGCGACCCGGCCGAGCGGGACCCCGGAGCGGTCCGCGACGACGTCGCCGACGGGCTCGTGAGCGAGGCGACCGCGCGCTCGACGTACGGCCCGGGCTGAGATCCCGGCCGCGGACGGTGTCTTGACCCTCCGCTTCAGCCCTGACTAATGTCGCGCGAGGGGGTCAAACGACAGGGGGAGGAATCGGAATGAGGTCACTGCGGCGCTGGGGGATCGTCCTGGCGGGAGCGGGGCTTGCGGTGGTGGGTGTCGGGGTCGGCGCGGGCAACGCGGCTCGCCAGAACGCGCTTCCCGACATCGCGTACGTGAAGGCGCAGATCGACAAGTACCGGGCCGTGCCGAAGTTCGTTCCTCCGGGACCGGCCTTCAACGCCAAGTCGGCGGCGAGCGGGAAGAAGCTCTTCCTCATCCCCGCCTCGAGCCAGGTGCCCTTCGTGAAGACGATCGCGGACGGCGTGAAGGCGCAGGCGAAGCGCGTCGGCCTCGCCTACACCGAGTGGCAGAACCAGGGCACCCCGACGCAGTGGGTGCAGGGGATGCAGGCGGCCATCAGCCAGAAGGCGACGTCGATCGACCTGCTGGCAGGCATCGACCCGGCGGCGCTCCAGCCGCAGATCAAGCAGGCGAAGGGCAAGGGCATCCCGACCGTGGTGAGCCACCTCTATGACGTGAAGCAGGCCTCGGCGCCGAACGTCCAGGTGGTCGACATCCCGTACAACCAGGCCGGGAGGCTGCTCGCCGACTGGGCGATCCTCAAGACGAACGGCAAGACCAACGCCCTCGTCACGATCATCAACCAGGTCAACTCGACCAAGCCGATGCTCGCGGGCATCAAGGACGAGTTCAAGACGCGCTGCGGGGCGAATTGCAAGCTCACGACGATCGACACGACGATCGCCGACCTGGGCACCAAGCTGCAGCCGGCGGTGCAGAGCGCGCTAACGCGCGATCCCAAGATCAACTACGTGATCAGCCTCTACGACAGCGCCCAGGGCCCGCAGACCGAGGCGGCGATCCGGGCGGTCGGCGCGGCCAAGCGGCTGCACATCGTCACGTTCAACGGGACGCCCTCGATCCTCAAGGAGATCAAGCCGGGGAGCATCATCGCGATGGACGTCGGCGAGAACCTCGACTGGATCTCGCGCGGTGTCCTCGACCAGCACCTGCGCCTCATGGCCGGGCTGCCCGCGTCGAAGACGCCGAACATCCCGATCCGCGTCTTCGACGCGACGAACATCAAGCAGGCCGGCACGCCGCCTCAGAACGGGAAGGGCTTCGGCTCCGACTACGTCGCCGGGTACGACAAGATCTGGGGCCTGTCGAGCTAGTGCCGAACGACGGCGGGGGAGCGCCGGCGCCGCGCGCGCCGGCGCTGGCCCTGACCGGGCTGGCCAAGAGCTTCGGGGGCGCGCGAGCGCTCGCAGGCGTGGACCTCACGGTGATGGCCGGCGAGGTCCACGGGCTCCTGGGCGAGAACGGCTCCGGGAAGTCGACCCTCATCAAGGTGCTCGCGGGCTTCCACGAGCCGGACGCCGGCGAGCTCGAGGTCCGCGGGGTGCCGGAGCGGCTGCCGCTCGCGCCGGGGCGCTTCCGCGACCTCGGGCTCTCCTTTGTCCACCAGGACCTGGGGCTCGTGCTCTCGCTCTCTGTCGCCGAGAACCTCTTCGTCGGGAAGCTCGCCTCGCCCCGGAACCGCTTCGTGATCTCGTGGCGGCGCGAGCGCGCCCGCGCACGCGAGACGTTCGCCCGCTACGGCGTCAGCATCGATCCCGGGGCGCGGGTGGGCGACCTGCGCCCGGTCGACCGCGCACTGCTCGCGATCGTCCGGGCCGTCGAGGAGCTGCGGGAGCAGCATGAGTCGACCGCCCTGCTGGTGCTCGACGAGCCGACCGTGTTCCTGCCGCGCAGCGGGGTCGAGCAGCTCTTCGCGCTCATCCGCGAGATCGTCGCCGGCGGCTCCAGCGTGCTGTTCGTCTCCCACGACCTCGACGAGGTGCACGCGATCACGGACCGGGTGACCGTCCTTCGCGACGGCCGCGTCGCCGGCACCATGGTCACCGCCGCGGCGAGCGAGGGCGACCTGGTCGAGCTCATCATCGGGCGCCGGCTCGCCGCGTTCAGCGCGGAGCACCGTGACATGACCGCGCGCACCCCCGACGTGCGAGTCGAGGGCCTCAGTGGGGGCGGCCTGCGGGACATCGACCTCGGCCTCCACCGCGGTGAGGTCGTCGGCCTCACGGGGCTCCTCGGATCGGGGTTCGACGAGATCCCGTATCTCCTCTACGGGGCGCGGCCGGCCCGGGCCGGCACGCTCACCTTCGGAGGGCGCTCGGTCGACCTGCCCTCCACCTCGCCGGGCAGGTCCCTCGCAGCAGGGATGGTCCTCATCCCGGCCGACCGGCAGCGCGACGGCGCCGTCCAGGGGCTCCCGGTCGTCGACAACACGACCCTGCCGGCCCTCGACGGCTACTTCAGCGGGCTCGTGCTGCACCGCCAGCGGATGGTGCGCGAGTCGCGCCAGCTGCTCGGCACCTTCGACGTGCGGCCCAACCAGCCGCGCATGCCATACGGCTC
>DATFWK010000174.1:0-2192 GCA_035259345.1 Miltoncostaeaceae bacterium
GACCGCCGTGGACGCCGGGCGCTCGACGTACGGCACCACGCGGCGGAAGTTCCGCCGGCCGACCGTCAGGACGAAGGCCCCGAGCCCGAGCGCCGCCGCCGAGAACACGCCCATCGTCGCGGTCAGGCCGATGCCGCGCGAGATGTAGCCGAGCGCCACGGTCGGGATCGTCCCGGCGTAGCAGCACATGTAGAGCGCCGAGATGAGCTTCCCGCGCTCCTGGAGCGGCACGACGAGCCCGCAGATCGTGGTGGCGCCCTGGAGGATGAGACCGTTCGTGAGCCCGATCAGCCCCGCCGCGACCAGCACCAGCGCGACCGTGCCGAGGCCCGCCGCGCCGACCACCAGCAGCGTCTCGAGCGTCGAGGCCGCGATCCCGACCATCACCGCGCGCCGCGGATCGAGGCCGCGGAAGACGAACGGCGCGAAGGCGCCCATACCGAGCACCAGGAAGCCGACGAGCCCGACCAGCGCGATGTTCCGCTCCCCCAGCGTGTTGAACATGTACAGCGGCACGACGGAGAGCAGCGTGGCGTCCATGAAGCTCATCAGGAAGCCGGCCGGTCCGATGAACGTCGCGAAGCCTCGGAACTGCCCATGGGGGACGCCCACGCGCACCTCGATGCGCAGGCGCCGGCGCGGGACGGTCTCAGGGGCGATCAGGATGGCCACGATCGCGACGGCCATCAGGCCGAGGTATCCCCAGTAGGGCCGGTGGATCGGGTCGCTGGAGTACTCGGCGACGATGCCGGCGAGCCCGGGCCCGAGGCCGAAGCCGAGCCGGAAGCCGACGCCCGCCATCGCCGCGGCGTGGGCGCGCCCGTCGGGCGGCGCGTGGTCCACGACGAACGCGGTGCCGACGCCGAGGAACATGCCGATCGCGAGGCCCTGGAGGACCCGCCCGACGAACAGGGCCGGCACCGACGTCGTGGTCGCGAAGACGAGCGCGGCGGCGCTGATCGAGGCCATCGCCGGCAGGATCAGGGCCTTGCGGCCGATCCGGTCGCTCAGGTTCCCGGCGAGGAGCATCGTCGGCACGACGGTCGCGGAGTAGGTCGCGAAGAGCAGCGTCAGCGTGCCGGCGGTGAGCCCGAACTCCTCCTGGTAGAGGGGGATGAGCGGCGTGAGGATGCTCGTCCCCATCGTGAAGATGACCAGGCCGGTGAACGCCAGCCACGAGTTGCGGGTCACTCGACGACCGCCGGCTGGCCGAGCGCCGCGGCCGTCTCGGGCACGTGCCGTGGCATCCGCGCCGCGACGAGCGCGGCGAGCACCAGGAAGCCGACCGCGGCGATCATCGCCTCGCGGAAGCCGTCGGCGACCAGGTCCCGCACCGGCGCGATGGCCAGCTTCGTGCCCCGCTCGACCCCCGCCGGCACGGCCGCGTCCATGAGCACCCCGAGCACCGCGACCCCGAGGCCGCCGCCCGTATAGCGGAAGATGTTCGGCAGGGCCGCGGCGACGCCGACGCGCTCGGGCGGCACCTCGCTCATCGCGGTCGTGGTGATCGGCGACGTCGACATCGCCAGGCCGACGCCGAACAGCACGATGCCGGGCACGAGGCCGGCGTAGGACTCGGCAGAGGCGGCCAGCGCCAACCAGAGCGCTCCCGCCGCCGCGACCGCGAAGCCCGCCGTGGCGAGGCGGCCGCCGCCGACCCGCGCCACCGCCCGGCCGGACAGTGGCGCCACGACGACGAACGAGAGCGCGACCGGGGAGATCGCGAGGCCCAGCGCCACCGGCCCGTACCCCAGCACCCTCGTGAGGTAGAAGGGGAGCAGGATCAGCGTGCCGAAGAGCGCGGCGGCCGCGGCGCCCGCGGCCACGTTCGAGGTGGCGACCGACCGCAGCCGGAAGAGCCCGAGGTCGAGGAGCGGCTCCGCCGCCCGGCGCTCCCACCAGACGAACGCCGCGAGCCCAGCCGCCCCGAGCGCGAAGGAGCCCAGGATCCGCGGCGAGCCGAACCCCCATGCCTCGCCGCGAGACAGGCCGAACAGCACGCCGAAGAGGCCCGTGGCGGCCAGGATCGCGCCCGGCGCGTCGAAGGACCGGGCCGCCGCGTCCGCGCGGATCTCGGGCAGCACCAGGATCGCGCCGGCCAGCACCGCCACGCCGATGATCGGGCTGAACCAGAACACGCTCCGCCAGCCGAACGCCGCGACCAGGCCGCCCGCGATGTTGAGCGCCACGAG
>DATFWK010000175.1:0-17475 GCA_035259345.1 Miltoncostaeaceae bacterium
GCCCGCCGGTCACCAAGCCCGGCCTGCGCGGGCTCCCCTCCGACGGGCGGGCGTGGCGCCTGGCCGCCTGAGCCCCGGACGCGGCAGGGGCCGCGGGGGGCCGCGGCTATACTCGCCCCGGTGACGGCGTTCGGCGACATCCTGACCGCGATGGTCACGCCGTTCGACGCGCGCGGAGCGCTCGACGAGGCGGCGGCGGCGCGGCTCATGGGCCACCTGGTCCGCCACGGGTCGGACGGCGTGGTGCTCGCGGGCACCACCGGCGAGGCCTCGACGCTCACCGACGACGAGAAGACGGCGCTCTTCAGCCTCGGCGTGAGCGAGCTCGGCGGGCGCGCGAGCGTCGTCGCCGGGACGGGCTCCAACGACACGGCCCACTCTGTCCACCTCACCGAGCGCGCCGCCGGGGCCGGCGTCGACGCGGTGCTCGCCGTGACGCCGTACTACAACCGCCCGCCGCGGGCCGGGCTCGTCGCGCACTTCCGCGCGATCGCCGAGGTCGGCCTGCCGGTGATCCTCTACAACATCCCGAGCCGGACGACGCTCAACATGGACCCGGGCCTCATCGGCGAGCTGGGGGAGATCCCCGGCATCGTCGCGGTCAAGCAGGCGAACCCGGAGCTGGCCGAGGCGCGGGCGGTCCAGGAGCGCACCGGCCTCGCGCTCTACGCTGGCAACGACGACATGCTGCTGCCGGTCGCCCAGATGGGCGGCGCCGGGGTCATCTCGGTCGCCTCGCACCTGGTCGGCGAGCGGATGGCCGAGGTGGTCGCCGCCGCGCGTGCCGGCGACGCGGTCGAGGCCGAGCGCCTCGACGCCGCGCTGCGCCCCCTCTACGAGGCCCTGTTCGTGACGGCGAACCCGATCCTGGTCAAGGCGGCGCTCCACATGATCGGGCTCATCCCGACGCCGGAGCTCCGGCTGCCGCTCGTGCAGGCGACCCCGGTAGAGCGCGAGATCCTGCGAGCGGTGCTCGAGCAGCAGGGCGTGCCGGCCCACGCCGCGTAGTGGGGGACGGCCAGGGCCTCAGGATCATCCCGCTCGGCGGAGCGGGGGAGATCGGCAAGAACATGTACGTCTACGAGCTGGACCGCCGGCTCGTGATCGTCGACTGCGGCGTCAAGTTCCCGACGCCGGAGCAGCTCGGCGTCGACCTGGTCCTGCCGGACTTCAGCTACGTGGCCGAGCGCCGGGAGGACGTGGACGCGGTCATCCTCACCCACGGCCACGAGGACCACATCGGGGCGCTGCCGTACCTCGTCAAGGCGATCGGGGCCGTGCCGATCTACGCCACCCGCTTCACGCGCGGGCTCCTGCGGGGGAAGCTCGACGAGCACCGCCTGCGCGAGGTGGAGGTCAACGAGATCGCCCCCGGCGACCGGGTGCAGGCAGGCCCGTTCGAGGCGGAGTTCGTCCGCGTGGCCCACAGCATCCCGGACTGCGTGGCCGTCGCGCTGCGCTCGCGCGTCGGGCTCGTCGTGCACACGGGCGACTTCAAGTTCGACCAGGCGCCGATCGACGACGCGCCGACGGACATCTCGGCCCTCGCGCGCCTCGGGGACGAGGGCGTGCTCGCGCTGCTCTCGGACTCGACCAACGCCGAGGTGCCCGGGTCCATCGCGCCCGAGCGCACGATCGGGCCGGAGCTGCGCAAGGTCATGGCCACCGCGCCCGAGCGGGTCATCGTCACGACCTTCGCCTCCCACATCCACCGCATGCAGCAGGTGCTGGAGGCGGCGCACCACGACGGTCGCGTCGTCGGGATGGTCGGCCGGTCGATGCTGCGCAACACGAACATCGCGATGAACCTGGGGCTGCTGCGGCCGCCGGACGGCGTGCTCGTCAGCCTGCGCGAGCTCGAGGACTACCCGCGCGACGAGCAGGTGATCCTCTCGACCGGCAGCCAGGGGGAGCCCGGCTCGGCGCTCCGGCGCATCGCCCACGGCGACCACCACCAGGTGCACATGGAGCCCGGCGACACGGTCGTCTTCTCGGCGCGGGCCGTGCCCGGTAACGAGCTCTCCGTGAACGAGACGATCAACCGCCTCTCGAGGGCCGGCGCGCGCGTGCTCACCCAGGAGAACGCGAACGTCCACGTGTCGGGCCACGCCGCCTCGGAGGAGCTCAGGCTGATGCTCCGCCTCCTGCGGCCCCGCTTCTTCGCGCCGGTCCACGGCGAGTTCCGCCACCAGCGCGCCCACGCGGACCTGGCGCGCACGGTCGGGGTGGACCCGCGGCGCACGTTCATCCTCGCCAACGGCGAGGTGCTCGAAGTGGCGGAGGAGGAGGCCACCGTCGTCGAGCGCGTCGAGACCGGCCTGGTCTACGTGGACGGGCTCGGCGTCGCCGACGTCGCCGACGGGGTGCTGCGCGACCGCCGCCACCTCGCCGAGGACGGCCTGGTGCTCGTGGTCGCGACGCTCTCGGCCCGCGACGGCTCGCCGATCGGCGACGTCGACGTCATCACCCGCGGCTTCGGCGCGGACGACGGCGAGCTGATCGAGGAGACGCGCATGGAGGTCGAGCGCAGCCTCGCGGTGTCGGCGGCCGACTCGGTGACCGAGGTCGACCTGCTCCAGCGCCAGCTCCACGACACGGTCGCGGCGCTGCTCTACCGGCGCACGCGCGCGCGGCCGCTCGTGCTGCCGGTGATCGTCGAGGCCTAGGCCGGGCGAAGGGGAACGCCCCCCGCCGGCGAACGCCCGGAGCATGTCCCGGCGCATCGCCGTCGCGCTCGTGCTCGCGCTCATCGCCTCCACGGCCCCGTCCGCCCTGGGGGCGCGCTCCGACGCCGCCGCCTTCCAGGCGCGCGGCGGCGCGATCTGCGCCGAGCTCGTGCGCACGGTGGGCACGCTTCCGCCTCCGAACACGCGCGCAGAGCTCCCGGGGTATCTGGAGCGCGTCGCCGGCCTCTTCTCTAGGGCACGTCGTAGGGTGGCCGGCCTTAGCGCTCCCCGGCCGCTCCGGGCGCGCCTCCGGCTGGCGGTCGTCGCCCAGGCGGCCGCCGACCGGCAGCTGACCGTCGTGGCCCGGACGCTCCGCCGCGGCGCGAACCCCGGCGCGGCGCCGGCCTTTCCCAGGCTCGCGAAGATGCGCGTGTACCGGCGCTTCGAGCGGCTGAACACCGCCGCGAACCGCCGCTGGCGCCTCGCCGGCCTCACGGCCTGCGCCTAGCCCGGGCTCGCCACCAGCCGGTCGGCCACCTCCACGAGGTCGCGGCCGACGATCGTCGGCTCGGGGAGCACCGGGCTCGGGGCGCCGCCGCCCCGCAGCACGAGCGCGCCCGTCGCGCCGGTGGCCATCGCGCCGGCGACGTCCCAGTCGTGCGCGGCGACCATCACGATCTCGGAGGTCTGGACGCCGAGAGCGGCCGCAGCGGAGCGGTAGACCGCCGGATGGGGCTTGAACGCGCGCACGGCGTCGACCGAGAGGATCGCCTCGAGCCGCGGGGCGACGCCGGCGTGGGCGAGCTGCGCCTCGGCCCCGGCCTGGGGTGAGTTCGTGAGCGCCGCCAGTCGGAGGCCCGCCGCGGCGAGGCGCTCGAGGGCCGGAGCGACGTCCGGGTGGGGCGGAAGCGCGCGCATGCCCTCCAGGACGGCCCGCCGCGCGTCCGCATCCGGCGCCGCCCCGCGCGCCGCGCCCTCGACCACCAGGGCGGCGTCCGCGACCGCGGCGAAGTCGGCCCAGCCGCCGACGGCCGTGAGCGTCATGGCGGTCCGGATCACGCGGCCGAACCACGCCTCGAGCGCGCCCGCGTCGCCCAGCGCCGCCGCGATGGCCGGCCGCAGCGCCCCGAGGTCGAGCAGCGTCTCGTTCACGTCGAAAACGACGACCGGCGCCCTGCGCGGGGCGCTCACCGCCGGTCCACCAGGCGCACGACCAGCCGCAGGCCGGACCAGGTGCCGTCGATCGCGCAGACCTTGTTGTCGACCAGGCCCCCCGCGAGCGCGATCTCGCGGACGACGTTCTCCGTGATGTCCGTCGGGACGCCGGAGGCCCGCTTCGGCCAGGCGATCCAGAGGCCGCCCGCGTCGTGGATGGCCGCGCGCAGGCGCGGGAAGCGCCGCTCGAGCTCGCGACGGGACGTCAGGAAGGCCACCACGACGTCGGCGGGGGCGCCGAGCCGGCGGCTGAGGCGGACGCCCTCCGGGAGCGGGGCGAGGAGGTCCTCCGTGCCGGGCGGCGCCCCTGCCAGCACGACGTGAGCGCCCTCCTTGATGCCGAGCTTCCTGGCGAGCGGGGTGCCCGAGTAGCCGGCGGCGCTGCCCATGGCGCCGCCAGTCTACGCGGGGCTGTGGCTCAGGCCGCGCGCGGCACCGGCAGCGGCTCGAGCGAGTCGGCGGCCGCGAGCGCGTCGCGGAGCGGCGTCTCGGTCGCGTCCAGGATCACCACCGGGGCGCCGTAACGGCTGAGATCCCATGCGAAGGCCTCGAGACGCGCGCGCTCGGCCGGGTCGCGCATCGGCAGGTAGAGGATCTCCGGCGTCGCGAGCGAGGCCCGCCATCCCAGGTCGCCCTCGATCACGTCGCCCCAGAGGAGGACGCGCCCGATCGCCTGCGGCTGGCGCTCCCGCGAGGGCACCTCGAGGTGCGCCAGCGCCTCGTCCGGCGTGCGGGTCGCGTAGATGCCGCAGCTGCAGCCGGCCCACGGCGCGGGGTGCGCGACCGGGGAGCGGTCGCAGGTCGCCAGCATCGGCTCGCCGGCAGGCCAGTGCGTGGCACGGACGACGCTCCGGAGGCCAACCTGGCCGTCCGGGGCCTCGAGCAGCCAGCTGCGCCAGCCGACGACCGGTTCCATGTAGTCGGGCGCGCCGCTCACGCCCGATCACCGCGGGCCAGGACAAGGGCCTGGGCCGGCACCGGCTCCGGGGCGACGGCCGGTGTCTCGATGCGCCGTGCGGGGGTCGTCGCCGGCTCGATCGTGTACTTGCGGGTCTCGCGTCCGATGTCCATGTCGATTCCTCTCCGCCCCGCGCCGGGGCTGGTTGGGGGCGTCGAGGATGAAGATGCCGCGAGCGGGGCTTCTATTCCCGCGACCGCCGCATCGTCGATCGGCCGCCGGCGCCCGCCGGTGGGGCAGGAACCGCGGGTGCAGGGGCAAAGACCCCTTGAGCGAGTCACGTCCCCACCGAGGATGAGGAGCAGCATGTCGACGAACGTCGCCCGTCGGCGCAGGGCCGGCGTCGCCAGGAAGCCCGCCGCCGGCGACTTCGCCGGCCGCGAGGTGATGGGCCTCGGCCTCATCGCCCTCGGCGCGCTCCTGGGCATGCGCCTCTTCCTCGGCCTCTCGGTGGGGCCGCTCGGCGGCGGCCTGGAGACGCTCGTGCGCCTCGGCGTCGGGCGCGCGGTCGCCCTCGCGCCGTTCGCGCTCGCGGGCGCCGGGCTCGCGATCATCCTCCACGACGAGCTGAGCGCCCGGCGCCCGTTCCGGCTCGGGTGCGCGGTGCTCGGGGCGACGATCCTCCTCGTGCTCGCGAGCGGCGTCCTCGGCGCCGGCGGCCGGCCCCGGACGTCCTGGTTCGACGCCGAGGTCATGCGAGGCAGGGGCGGCCTCGGCGGCGAGGTCGAGTACTTCATCACCTCCCACACCGTGGGGCGGCCGGGCACCGCCCTCTTGGTGCTGCTCGGCCTGACCGCCGGCCTCGTGCTGGTGACCGGCGCCTCGCTCGCGCACCTGCTGCGCCGCTCCGGACACGGCGCGGCGGCGGCCGGACGGGTCGCCGGGCGCGGGGCGATGACCATGACCGTCGGCGCGGTGCGTGGCAGCCAGCGGCTCGGCGCCGAGGTGTTCGCCCGGCTCGACGCCCGTGAGCCGCTCACGGGCGGGACGGGCACTCCGAAGCCCCTGACGGACGGGGCCGACAGCTTCCCCGACATCTTCGCCGAGGCCGGCACGATGCCCCCGTCGCCGGCGCTGGCGAACACCTACGGGGAGGTGGAGCCGGCACTCGAGGACGACGGGGTCGAGGCCGTGCCGCAGCAGCCCCGCCCGGCGGCCACGGCAACGGCAACGGCGACGGCCGCCTCGCCGGCCCGCCCGGCTGCCCGCAGGCGCGACGACGAGGACACCGGCCCCATCGAGCTCGGCCCGGTCCCGTCGTCCGCCGCCGCGCGGGGCTACCGGCCCCCGCCGTCCGGCATGCTCCGCCGCTCGGGCGCGCAGGCGGCGGCCCCGGCCGCGGCGATCGCCGACACCAGCCGCCGGCTGGTCGAGACGCTCGGCCACTTCGGCGTGAACGCGCAGGTGACGGACTCGGTCAGCGGCCCGAGGGTGACCCGCTACGAGCTCCAGCTCGCGCCCGGCACCAAGGTGAGCCGCGTCACCGCCCTCCGGGACGACCTCGCGTACGCGCTCGCGGCCCGCGAGGAGATCCGCATCCTCGCCCCGATCCCCGGCAAGCAGGCGGTGGGCGTCGAGGTGGCCAACCCGAACCCGGCCCTCGTCACGCTCGGCGACATCTTCCACGACTTCCCCGACGGCGCCGGCCCGCTGGTCGCATGGCTCGGCATCGACATCGGCGGGAGCGCCGTCTACTTCGACATCTCCCGGATGCCGCACGTGCTCATCGCCGGATCGACCGGCACCGGCAAGAGCGTCTGCCTGAACGCGATCCTCGCGTCGATCCTGCTGCGGTCCAGCCCGGACGAGCTGCGGATGATCCTGATCGACCCGAAGAAGGTCGAGCTCAACCACTACGAGGGCATCCCGCACCTGCTCACCCCCGTGGTGACAAACATGAAGAACGCCGCCGCAGTGCTGGCGAACGTGGTGCGGGAGATGGAGGTCCGCTACGAGCTGATGGGCGCGGCGCGGGCGCGGAACCTGCGCGACTGGAACGAGATCCGCCGCCACCAGGGCGACAAGCCGCTGCCGACGATCCTGGTCGTGATCGACGAGCTCGCCGACCTCATGATGGTCTCGCCGGCCGAGGGGGAGGACGCGATCATCCGCCTCGCCCAGAAGAGCCGTGCCGTCGGCATCCACCTGGTGCTCGCCACCCAGCGCCCGTCGGTGGACGTCATCACCGGGATGATCAAGGCCAACGTCCCCTCGCGCATCGCCTTCGCCGTCAGCTCCCAGGTCGACTCCCGCGTCATCCTCGACGCGACCGGCGCCGAGAGCCTCCTGGGCCAGGGGGACATGCTCTTCCGCCCGGTGGGCACCTCGCGGCTCCAGCGCCTGCAGGGCGCGTACGTCAGCGAGGAGGAGATCCAGGGGATCACGGACCACTGGCGCCGCCAGGGGCGTCCGGAGCTGCGGGAGGACCTGCTCGAGCGGCCCGAGGTCCCCGAGGACGACCCGCTCGACCCGGACGCCGACGACCTGCTCGGGCGCGCGGTCGAGCTGGTGGTGAGCCAGGGCACGGCCTCGGTGTCGCTCCTCCAGCGCCGGCTCGGGGTCGGCTACGCCCGTGCCGGGCGGCTGGTGGACATGATGGAGCGCCTCGGCGCCATCTCGGGGCACGAGGGCTCCAAGCCGCGGACGGTGCTGATCGGCGAGGGCGACGTCGACCGCCTGCTGCGCCGCTCGGGTGACGACGAGGAGCCCGGAGATCCGCCCGAGACCGACCCGTTCTGAACAGCGCCCGCTGGTAGTGTGACGCCTCCCCCGGCCCGGCCGGGGCGTCACGCATGTTCGAGATCGGGAACACCCTTCGCGAGGCGCGCCTGCGGCGCAGCCTGGACATCGCCGACTGCGAGCAGGCGACGAAGATCCGGGCGAAGTACCTGCGGGCGCTCGAGGAGGAGCAGTTCGACGTCCTGCCGGCGCCGACCTACGTCAAGGGGTTCCTGCGCACCTACGCCGAGTACCTCGGCCTCGACGGGCGGCTGGTGCTCGACGAGTACGAGTCCCGCTTCGAGGGGGCGGGGGAGGGCCCGGGCGACTTCGACCAGGCCCAGCGCACGCGCCGCCGCCAGTCGTCCCGGGCGGGCAGGCAGCACCGCTCGGAGACCCGCCTGCTGGCGGTCGCGATCGCGATCGTCCTGGTGGGGGGCCTCGCCATCTGGGCCGGCTTCGCGGGCGACGACGACCATCCCGCGCCGGCGCCGGCCCCCACCGCGGCGCTCACCGCGGTCTTCACCGCGCGCGGCGGGACGGCGGCCTACGTCGAGGTGCGGGAGCGCGGCGCGGCCGGCAGGCGCCTCTTCGCGAACACCATCGCGTCCGGCCGCTCCCGGCGTTTCGCGAGCAACCAGCGCCTGTGGGTGCACGTGGGTGACGGCGCGAACCTGCGGCTGGTCGTAAACGGCCACCGCGTGGGGACGCCGGCCGGGCGGCGCGAGTTCGTCATCACCACCAAGGGGCACGTCGAGCGGTCGATCGGCGGGTGAGCGCCGGCGCGCTCGAGGCCGCGGTCCTCGTGACCGGGGACGAGGTGCTGCGGGGGAGGATCCAGGAGGCGAACGCCGGGTACCTGGGCCGCTCGCTCGCGGAGCGCGGCGTCCGAACCCGCCGCGTCATGGTCGTCGGCGACGCCATGGACGACCTCGAGGCCGGCCTGCGCGAGCTCCTGGCCGCCGGCGCAGGGCTGGTCTGCACGACCGGCGGCCTCGGCCCGACGCACGACGACCTCACGATGGCCGCCGTCGCCGCCGTCGCCGCGCGCCCCATGGTCCTCGACCGGTCCGCGCTCGCGATGGTCGAGCGCCGGAGCGGCGGCATCCGCCGGCGCTTCCGGGCGAGCGAGGAGACGCTTCGCATGATCCGGGAGAAGCAGGCGATGCTGCCCGACGGCGCGACGGTGCTGCCGCCGATCGGCACCGCGCCGGGCGCGGTGGTCCCGGTGGGCGGGGCGCTGGTCGTCGTGCTGCCCGGCCCGCCGTGGGAGCTGCGGGCGATGTGGGAGGCCGCGACCGCCTCGGACGGGCCGCTCGGCGACCTCCTCGCCCGCGCCGGCCGGCCGGCCGCGCCGGTGCTGCGGCTCGAGGGAGTGCTCGAGTCCGAGTTCGTCGAGGCGCTCGCCGCGCTGCCAACGTCGGTTCAGGAGGACGTCGGCGTCTACACCAAGGAGGGCGAGCTCGAGGTCATCGTGGGCGCGTCCTCGGCCGCCGCCGTCGTGTCGCAGCTCGACGAGTCGTTCCCTGGCGCGCTCTTCTCGCGCGACGGCCGGACGGTCGACGAGATGGTGGCCGGGCTCCTGCTCGAGCGCGGCGATCGCCTGGCGGTGGCCGAGAGCTGCACCGGCGGCGGCCTCGGTCAGCGGCTCACCGCCCGGCCCGGGGCCTCGCGCTGGTTCATGGGCGGGGTCATCTCGTACGACGACGACGTCAAGCGCGGGCTGCTCGGGGTCCCCGCGGCCGTCATCGCGGAGATGGGCGCCGTGTCGGCCGAGTCCGCGCTCGCGATGGCCGAGGGCGCCCGCCGTGCCACCGGGGCGGACTGGGGGGTCTCGATCACCGGCATCGCCGGCCCCGACGGCGGGACGCCCGAGAAGCCGGTCGGCCTGGTCTTCGTCGGGGTGGCCGGGCCGGACGGCGCGGCGGCGCACGAGCTGCCGCGCGTGCGGGGGGACCGCGAGGCCATCCGTCGCCGCTCGATCACGATGGCGATGCACCGGCTGCGGCGGGCGCTCGAGGCCGTCGCGCCGGCGTGACGCCCGCGCGCGACATCCGGCACGTTCGCCACAGACCCGCGCGGAGGGCCCGGCGTACCCTGGAGCCGTGCCCGATGCGCTTCGCCCCAACAACCGCCTGTTCGTCGCGCTCGACCTGCCGGACGACCTGCGCCAGGAGCTCGCCGCCCGCGGCCAGGCGCTCGAGGCCGCGGTGGGCGGCCGGGCCGTGCCCGCGGCGAACCTCCACGTCACGCTCGACTTCCTCGGTCGCATCGACCCGGCGCGCGCCGGGGCGCTGATCGCCGCGCTCCCGGGCGCCCTTCGGTGGCCGGTCCTGCGGGTAAGCCTCGCCGGCGCGACCCGGCGCCCAAGCCGCGGGCCGGCCCGCCTCGTCGCGGCGGACCTCGAGGCCCTCGACGCGGACGACCTGCCCAGGCGCGTGGGCGCGCTCCGGCGCCTCGTCGCCGATGCCGTCGGCCGCGAGGAGGTCGACGCGCGCCACTGGCTGCACGTGACGGTGCTGCGGCTGGGCAAGCCCACGCGGCTGGAAGGATTCGACTGGCCGGGCGACGAACGTGTGTTCGATATCAGCCGCGCGACGCTCTATGATTCCCACATCGCTCCGGGCCGGGCGCCGCGCTATGAGCCGGTGGTCCAGGTGCCGCTCGGGTGACCTCTCGCCGGAAAGGAGAATCAATGGACAAGTCCCAGGCCCTCGGGGCGGCGCTCGTTCAGATCGAGCGCCAGTTCGGCAAGGGCTCCATCATGAGGATGGGCGACCCCGAGGCGCGCATGGACGTCGCGGCGGTCCCCACCGGGGCGCTGTCGCTGGATCTCGCGCTGGGCATCGGCGGGCTGCCGCGTGGGCGCATCGTCGAGATCTTCGGCCCCGAGAGCTCGGGGAAGACGACCCTGCTCTACCACGTCATCGCCCAGGCCCAGCGGCGCGGGGGCCTCGCGGCGTTCATCGACGCCGAGCACGCCATGGACCCGAACTACGCACGGCGCATCGGCGTGAACGTGGACGAGCTCCTGGTCTCCCAGCCTGACCACGGCGAGCAGGCGCTCGAGATCGCCGACCTCCTCATCCGCTCGGGCGCGCTCGACGTGGTCGCGATCGACTCGGTCGCGGCGCTCGTGCCGAAGGCCGAGATCGAGGGGGAGATGGGCGACACCCACGTCGGCCTCCAGGCCCGCCTCATGTCGCAGGCGCTCAGGAAGCTCGCGGGCACGCTCAACCGCGCAGGGACGATCTGCATCTTCACCAATCAGCTCCGCGAGAAGATCGGCGTCATGTTCGGCTGCTTCCACCACGACGCGCCGGTCGTGCTCGCCGACGGCTCGACCCTCCCCATCGGGCGCATCGTCGACGAGGGCCTCGACGTCGAGGTGCTCTCGCTCGACCCCGTGACGGGGCGCATCGAGCCGCGCCCGGTCGTCCGGCGGTTCGACAACGGCGTGGCGGAGGGCTTCCTCGAGATCCGCGTAACCGGCGGAGCCGACGGCACCCGGCTCGTGCGCTGCACGCCCAACCACACGATCATCACGCCGCTGGGCGAGGTCCCGGCGAGCGATCTCCGGCCCGGCTCGGAGGTCCTCGCGATGGCGCCAGCGGCCCTCGGGGTCGGCCGTCTGGTCGGCGTCGGCGGGGGGGCGCCCGCCGCGCCGGAGCCGCCGATCGCCGCCCGGGCCTACGTGCTCGGGGTGCGCCAGGCCACCGGCCTGGCCGACATGCGCCGCTTCGACCTCGAGGTCGAGGGCAACCACACGTACCTCGTCGACGGCGTCGCCGTCCACAACTCCCCGGAGACCACCCCGGGCGGGCGGGCGCTCAAGTTCTACTCGTCCGTGCGCCTGGACATCCGGCGCATCGAGACGCTCAAGGAGGGCGCCGACGCCGTCGGGAACCGCGTGCGCGTCAAGGTCGTGAAGAACAAGATCGCCCCGCCGTTCCGCCAGGCCGAGTTCGACATCATCTACGGCGAGGGCATCTCCCACGAGGGCAACCTCATCGACCTCGGGCTCGACTCAGGGCTCATCACCAAGAGCGGGGCGTACTTCTCGTACGGCGACGAGCGCCTCGGCCAGGGCCGCAGCGCCGCCAGGGCGTTCCTGCGCGAGCACACGGACATCGCCGAGGAGCTCGAGGCACGCATCCGCGAGCAGCACGGCCTGGTGGCCAGCGAGCGCCCGGAGGAGGAGGGCGCAGAGGCGCCGGACGGGGAGGAGGCCCTGGCCTGACCTTGTGCCCGGGCCCGGCGGGCCCCAGGGACTTGCGGCCCGGGCACTACACTTTCCGCCGTGCGCTACCACCTGACGACGTTCGGCTGCCAGATGAACGAGCACGACTCGGAGCGGATGAAGGGCCTGCTCGAGTCGCTCGGGTGGACCGAGGCCGACCGGCGCGACGACGCCGAGCTCATCCTCTTCAACACCTGCACGATCCGCGCCAGCGCGGACGACCGCCTGTTCGGCAACCTCGGCGAGGCCCGGCGCATCAAGCGCGAGCGGCCCGACGCCATCGTCGCGGTCGGCGGCTGCTGGGCGCAGAGCCAGCGGGAGCGGGTGTTCGAGGAGTTCCCGTTCGTCGACATCGCGTTCGGGCCCGGGGAGGTCTCCCGCCTCGGCGAGCTGGTCGCCCGCGAGCGCATCTCGGCCGTCGGCGCCTTCAGCTTCGACGGCGCCTTCAGCGGCGGGCTGCCGGCGCGCCGCGAGCGGCCCCACCAGGCCTGGGTCCAGATCTCGGTGGGGTGCAACTGCGTCTGCGCCTATTGCATCGTGCCCTCGGTGCGCGGCCGTGAGCGCAGCCGCCCCGCGGCCGAGATCGTCGCCGAGGTGGAGGGCCAGGTCGCCGACGGGGCCCGCGAGGTGACGCTGCTCGGCCAGAACGTCAACTCCTACGGGCGGGACCTCCCGCGGGACGAGCGCGCGACGTTCGCCCGGCTCCTGCGCGAAGTGGGGGGGGTCGACGGGCTCGAGCGCCTGCGCTACACCAGCCCGCACCCGAAGGACATGAAGCCGGACGTGATCGCGGCCATGGCCGAGGTGCCGGCCGTCTGCGAGCACCTCCACCTGCCGGCCCAGTCCGGATCGACGCGCGTCCTCAAGGCGATGCGGCGGACGTACGATCGCGGCCGTTACCTCGACCTCGTCGCCCGCATCCGGGACGCGATCCCGGACATCTCGCTCACGACCGACCTCATCGTCGGCTTCCCGGGCGAGACCGAGGCGGACTTCGCCGAGACGCTCACGCTCGTCGAGGAGTGCCGCTTCGACGGCGCCTACACGTTCCTCTACTCGCCCCGCCCGGGCACGGAGGCAGCCGAGCGCATGGCCGACGACGTGCCGGCCGACGTGAAGCGCGAGCGCATGACGCGCCTCGTCGAGCTCGTCCAGCGGATGGCCGCGGCTCGGGCCGCGCGGTTCGTGGGCTCCATGCGCCAGGTGCTGGTCGAGGGCCCGTCGCGCACCGACCCGGCCCGGCTGCGCGGTCGGCTGCGTCAGAACATCACGGTCAACTTCGACGGCTCGGCCGCGCCCGGAACGCTGGCGCAGGTCCTTGTCCAGGGCGCCACGTCGACGACGCTGAGCGGCCGCGAGGTCGAGGTCCAGGTCCCGGCGTAGCCCGCGTCCTCGCGATCTTCGGGCCGACGGCGGCCGGGAAGAGCCGGCTCGCCCATGAGCTCGCCCGCGCCCTCGGCGGGGAGATCGTGGTCGCGGACCCCTTCCAGCGCTACCGCGGGCTCGAGATCGCCGCCGACGGCCCGCGGCCGGCGGAGCGGGCCGAGGTCCGCTACCACCTCGCCGGCGATCTTGCGCTGCACGAGCGCTCGTCCGCCGGATCGTTCGCCCGCCTCGCCCACGCCGCCGTCGACGACATCCTGGCGCGCGGCGCCATGCCGATCGTCGCGGGCGGCAGCGGGCTCTACCTGCGCGCGGCGCTCACCGACCTCGGCTTCCCCGCTCCCGTCCCGCCGGCCGTCCGCGCACGGGCCGAGGCGCTGGTCGCCGGCGACCCGCAGGCGGCGCTGGACGAGCTCCGGACACGGGACCGCGGCGCGGCCGACCGCGTCGACGCCCGCAACCCGCGCCGCCTCGCGCGCGCGCTCGAGCTGGCGCTGGCGGGGGAGGCGGGCCGGCCGGTCGACCGGCTCTGGACCGAGGCCACCCGCCATCCGACGCGCCTGCTCGGCGTGGTCAGGCCGCGGCCCGTGCTGGACGAGCTGATCGCGCGGCGGGTGCGCCGGGAGCTCGACGAGGGCCTGGTCGCCGAGATCGAGGCCGCCCTCGCCCCTCCGGGGCTCTCGCGCGAGGCGGCGCAGATCATCGGCGTCCGCGAGGTGCTCGCCCTCCGGAGCGGGGAGCTCGCGCCGGAGGAGCTCCCCGAGCGCCTGGCGGCCCGGACCAGACGGCTGGCCCGGGCCCAGCTGACCTGGCTGCGCAAGACCCCGGCCGCCGAGCTCGTCGACCTCGGCGAGGGCCCCGCCGGCGATGCAGTGCCGGCGATCGCGGGCCGCCTCGGCGCGCGGTCCTGATGCGGCCGCCGACAATCGATTGGGATACGCTCCGAGCCGTGCGATTCGCCAAATGGCAGGGCATCGGCAACCACTACCTGATCGTCGAGCGGGAGCGGTGGCCCATCCGCATCACCCCCGCGCGGGCCGAGCTGATCTGCGATCCGCACTTCGGCGTGGGCGGTGACGGCATCCTCGAGCTGGACTTCGAGACCGGCGGGCCGCGCATGACCGTGTGGAACCCGGACGGCAGCCAGGCCGAGAACTGCGGCAACGGCATCCGCATGGTCGCGCTGCACCTCGCCGAGAGCGGGCGCCTCCCGGCCGACGGCGTGATCCTCACCGGCGGCGGCCCGGTGCGCGTGCGCTCGCTGGGCGGCGGCCTGGTCGAGGCCGCGATGGGGCGGGCCAGCTTCCCCGACGGCGAGCGGCGCGAGGAGCTTGCGGTCAACGGCTCCAAGGTGGACCTCGCGGTCGTGACGACCGGCAACCCGCACGCGGTCATCGAGCACCCGGATCCGGCCGCGGTAGTGCGCACGCTCGGCCCCGAGATCGAGGTCGCCGCCCGCTTCCCGGAGCGCACGAACGTCGAGTTCGTCCGGGTCGACGGCCCGTCCGAGATCACGATGCGCGTCTGGGAGCGGGGCGTAGGGGAGACGCTCGCCTGCGGCACGGGCGCCTGCGCCGCCGCGGCGGCGGCCGTCCGCCTGAGCGGGCTCACGAGCCCCCTGACCGTCCACCTGGCCGGCGGCGACCTCACGATCGCGGTCGACGACGACCTCGACGTGACGATGACGGGACCGGCCGAGCGCGTGTTCGAGGGCGAGCTCGCGGGGCCGCTGGTCCGCCGCCTGGAGGAACTCTGAGCGTCCGCGCCGCCGGCGCGGAGCGCCTCCGCCGCCTGCCGCCGTACCTCTTCGCAGAGCTCGAGCGCAAGATCTCCGAGAAGCGGGCGGCCGGGATCGACGTCATCTCGCTCGGCATCGGCGACCCGGACCGGCCCACGCCGGATCTGGTCGTTCGGGCGATGCAGGAGCAGTGTGCCCGCCCGGACACCCACCAGTACCCGTCCAACCGCGGGCGGCCGTCGTTCCGGCGAGCCGTCGCCGGCTTCTACGAGCGGCGCTTCGGCGTCAACCTGGACCCTGAGACCGAGGTGATCCCGGCGCTCGGGGCCAAGGAGGCCATCGCCAACCTGAACCTCGCCCTGCTCGACGCGGGCGACATCGTCCTGGCGAGCGACCCTGGGTATCCCGTCTACACCACGGGGCCGATCATCGCGGGCGCCGAGCCCGTGCCGATGCCGCTGGTCCCGGATCTGGGCTTCCAGCCGGACCTGGACGCGATCCCGGCCGGCGTCGCAGGGCGCGCGCGCATCATGTACCTGAACTACCCGAACAACCCGACCGGCGCCGTTGTCGAGGACGATCTCTTCGCCCGCGTCGTCGAGTTCGCGCGGCGGAACGACGTCATCGTCGTCCACGACAACGCCTACTCCGAGATCACGTTCGACGGCTACACGGCGCCGTCGTTCCTCGAGACGCCGGGCGCGGCCGATGTCGGCATCGAGGTCTTCTCCCTGTCGAAGACCTACAACATGACCGGCTGGCGCGCGGGCGCCGTCGTGGGCAACGCCGACGTGCTGCGGGCCTACTGGCAGCTGAAGACGAACATCGACAGCGGCATGTTCGAGGCCCTCCAGGAGGCGGCCGTCGCTGCGCTCGACTCGGATCAGGCAAGCGTCGCCGAGATGTGCGAGCTCTACGCCCGCCGGCGCGACACGCTGGTCGAAGCGCTGCGCGCACTCGGCCTCGACGTGAACTCGCCGAAGGGCACCATCTACGTGTGGGCGCGGGTGCCGGCCGGCGAGAGCTCGGCCTCCTTCGCGGAGCGCCTGCTCGAGGAGGCGCGCGTCGTCGTCTCGCCCGGCGCCGCCTACGGACCGAGCGGCGAGGGCTTCGTGCGCATGAGCCTGACCGTGCCCGACGACCGCCTCGACGAGGCGGCCGAGCGGATCGCCGGCCTGGTTCGCACCACCGCCTGACCGGGGCGGCGGATGCTCGCCCGGCTCGCAGGACTGGCCACCCGACGGCCCTGGCCGATGGTCCTGATCGCGGTCGCCGCGGTCGCGGCCATGCTCGCGATCGGCGGCCCGACCGCCGGCAGCCTGTCGACCGGCGGCTTCATCGACACCCATGCCGAGAACGCCCGCGCGGCCGATCTCCTGCAGCAGGCGTCCGGGGTCGGGCCGGCGCCGGCCTTCGTCGCGCTCGTCCGCGCCGAGGGCGCGCCGGGCAGTCCCGCGACGGCCCGGCGCGTGGCCGCGGTTGCGGCGATCCTGCGCTCCGACCCCGTGGTGGCGCGCGTCTCGACCAGACAGGACGGCCGGCCGCTCGTCGCACGGGACGGGCGCACGCTCGCGGTCGAGGCGTTCCTTCGCTCGAACGCCGAGCCGCCGGCCCGCGCCGCGGCCGTGCGCTTGGAGCGCCGCCTTGCGGGCCGCCCCGGCGTCCTCCTCGGCGGCAGCGCGATGGTCCAGCACCAGGTCGCGAAGATCGTCAAGGAGGACCTGATCCGCGCGGAGATGATCGCCTTCCCGCTGCTCTTCCTGATCTCGCTGTGGGTCTTCCGGGGCGTGGTGGCCGCCCTGCTGCCGCCGCTCATCGGCGGCCTGGTGATCGCGGCGGGCCTCATCGGCCTGCGCCTCGTGAACGAGGTCACGGACGTCTCGGCCTACGCGCTCAACCTCGTCACCGGCCTCGGGCTCGGGCTCTCGATCGACGCCTGCCTGCTCATCGTCTCGCGCCATCGCGAGGAGCTCGCGCGCGGCCCGGCGGTGGGGGCGATCGGGCGCACCCTGGGCACGGCCGGGCGCAGCGTGGTGTTCAGCAGCCTGACCGTCGCCGGGGCGATGAGCGCGCTCCTGGTCTTCCACCAGGGCTTCCTGCGCTCGATGGGGCTCGGCGGGATCATGGTCGCGCTGCTCTCGGCGGTCGCGGCCGTGCTGGTGCTGCCGCCGGTGCTGGTGATCCTCGGACCGCGGATCAACGCGCTCGCGCCGCGCTCGTGGCAGCGGCGCACCGCGGAGGCCGACACCGTCGACGGCTTCTGGCACCGGCTCTCCGGGTTCGTCATGCGCCGGCCCGCCCTGGTCGCGCTCGCGGCCGGCGGTGCGCTCATCGCCGCGGGCATCCCGGCGCTGGGCGTGCGCTTCATCACTCCGGACGCACGCGTGCTGCCCGAGAGCGCGAGCGCGCGCGAGGTCTCGGACGCGCTCAGCCGCGACTTCGGCGTCGACCGCACCACGCCGGTGTTCCTGGCGATCCGCGCGCCCGCCGGCCCGGCCACGGCGAGAGCGCTGGCGCGTGAGCGCGTCCGCCTCGCCGGGCTCCCGGGCGTGCGCGC